>JBKOZG010000024.1:0-8373 GCA_046725775.1 Actinomycetota bacterium
AACTCCCCCCCCCACCCCCGAGACCTACACCGTTCGGAACTCGTCGGCAGCGTCAGATGTGTATAAGAGACAGGGCATGGGATGCGCTCACCGAAGAGACTCCGTTGACCAATGGGCCGCTGACCCTGGATGGGTACCAGGTGCGCTGGTTCGTACAACAGACGTGAGTGACGCTCACGAGCACGCGATCAGTGAGATCCGCGTCGAGCTTTCGGAGCTTGATCTCGACTGGGCTGAGTCGGCCCCGGGGCTGTTCTCAGTCAGCTTGCCTGGTACCCGCAAGCTGGTCACCGAATGCGCCCTTCAGGTCGGCAAGCACAGACTGAACTTGCGGGCCTTTGTCGCACGCAAGCCCGATGAGAACCATGTCGGTGTCTACCGATGGCTGCTGGAGCGGAACCTCAAACTGCCCGGCATCTGCTTTGCAGTCGACGCGCTTGGAGACATTTATTTGACGGGCAGCCTGCCAGTTGAGCTCGTCAGCCGAACCGAGGTTGATCGGCTCCTTGGCACCGTGGCCGAAGCGGCCGACGACAGCTTCAATGTGATCTTGGAACTGGGGTTTGCCGAGAGCATCCGGCAGGAGTGGGCCTGGCGGCGTTCGCGCGGGGAGCCGACCGCGAATCTGGCAGCCTTCAGCCATCTGGATCCGGGTGAGCGTCCGAAAAGCTGATTTGCCAGCAGCGGCTAGCGTCGCCTGGCCACTAGGCTCGCTGCCATGGAAATGACCTGGGAGCGTGGCGACGACCGGCGCGAGCGGTGGGTTGTGTCATGACCGGCACATTGATCCTTTTGCGGCATGGCGAGAGTGAGTGGAACGCCAAGAACCTCTTCACGGGCTGGGTCGATGTTGGTCTGAGCGCGAAGGGCGAAGCTGAAGCACTCCGGGGCGGCGAGCTGCTCGTTGAGAGCAATCTGTTGCCCAATGTCGTGCACACGTCGGTACTCCGCAGGGCGATCGAGACCGCACAGATTTCGCTTGATGTCGCTGATCGGCTCTGGATCGAGACGAAGCGTTCCTGGCGGCTGAACGAGCGCCATTACGGCGCGTTGCAGGGCAAGGACAAGGCAGCCACTCTGGCGGAGTTCGGCGAGGAGCAATTCATGCTGTGGCGGCGCTCCTACGACATTCCGCCACCGCCGATTGACAACGACGATCAGTATGCGAACTTCAACGATCCGCGCTACGCCAGCCTGCCGAGCGAGGCACGGCCGAGAACCGAATGTCTCAAGGACGTTCTGATACGCGCCCTGCCGTACTGGTACGACGAGATCGTCCCCGACCTACGGGCGGAGAAGGTGACTCTGGTCGCTGCACACGGCAACTCACTGCGCGCAATCGTCAAGCATCTGGATGAAATGAGCGATCAGGCGGTGGTAAGCCTCAATATTCCTACTGGCATTCCGCTGATTTATGAACTCGATGACGACCTGAAGCCGGTCGAGACCGGTGGCCGGTACCTTGACCCTGAGGCGGCTGCTGCCGCGATTGAAGCCGTCAAAATGCAAGGCAAGAAATAGCGGCTGGCCTCACTCGACCTGCGTCTTCCATCGCAGCCGTCAACAATTGCGGCCTTCTGCTGGCCGACCGCTATGGCTTTGACCAGATCTGGTCCTTCTCGGGGAGCTGGCCAGTTACGACGTAGATGATTCGCCGGCCCATCGACGCGGCATGGTCGGCGATGCGCTCGTAGTAGCGACCTAGCAAGGCGACATCAACCGCCGCCTCGACGCCGTACGCCCAGTCGTCACTGAGCATCACCCGAAACTGCGTACGGCGCAGTTCGTCCATCTCTTCATCGCGCGCACGCAGCTCTTGTGCACTTTGGATGTTGCGGTCGTTCAAAGTCTGCCCAGCCGTTATGACCATCTTCTCTGCCACATCGCCCATCCGTACGAAGTTAGGGCGCAACGACCCAGGCACAGCGGTCTCCGGATAGCGGAGCCTTGCGATCTTGGCGATGTGGGCGGCAAGGTCCCCCATGCGCTCCAACTCGGTCACCATTCGCAGAGTGGCGACGAGCGTCCGCAGTTCCCCCGCGACGGGCGCCTGACGAGCGAGGAGGGAGAACGCGCGCGCCTCAATCTCAGCCTCCCTGGCGTCGATTTGCGCATCATCGCCTATCACTTGCTCAGCAAGGTGGATATCGGCTTCGAGAAGCGCCGTTGTCGCGGCTCGAACCGCCGACGAAACCACCTGAGCCATCTGCACTAGGTCGGCGAGGACATCGTCGAGCTGCTCCCGATAGAGGTCGCGCATGAGAATGATCCCAATCTGTTGTCGGGTTTCGTCACCATTAACCCTATTTCGGCCCCCTACACCCAATCGGGCACATGGTTAACGGATTGTGAACACGCGCCAAACGCTTGAGGCACAACATGCGTGCCTATTGGTCGGCTGGTGAGCTAGTGCCGATAGGGCCCCTACTATCTTCCTGTGAACCCGATTGGGGTCGCCATTGTGGCGCTCGTCGTCGGCCTTGGGATCGGCGCGCTGCTCGTGTGGGCGGCGCTGCGGACACGACAAGCCGAGCCCACTCCGATCGTCCATATCGCCGAACCAGTAGTTCCTGTTGGCGTCGCAGAGGTGCTGCGGGTGCTACCTGCTGCTGGTGTGGTCGTCGGCGCGGACGACGAGGTACTCGAGGCGAACGTGACGGCGAAGTCGCTGGGCCTGGTTCGGGGCAGCCGGATCAGCGTGCCGGAGTTGCTGCAACTGGTCCGCAGTGTTCGTCGCCGAGGCGACGCCCGTACCGTCGACTTCCAGATCAGCCGAGGCGCCCGAGCCGGACTCACCTACCTCACCGCTCGGGTAGCGCCACTGGATGAGAGCCTGATTCTTATCCTGGCCGACGACCGAACCGCCGCTCGGCGGATAGAGGAGACCCGTCGGGACTTCGTCGCCAACATCAGCCATGAGCTCAAGACCCCAATTGGGGCGATTTCGTTACTGGCTGAGGCGGTCGAGGACGCGGCCGACGACGCTGCGGCCGTGCGCAAATTTGCAAGTCGCATGGGTATCGAGTCGGCTCGGTTGACCGATTTGGTGAGTCAGATTATCGAGCTGTCGCGACTTCAATCCGATGATCCACTCGCTGATCCGGAGATTGTCGAGATAGATGAGGTGCTGACTGACGCTGTCGAGCGGCGACGGATGGACGCAGAGCGGCGCCAGATCACCGTTGCGGTTGCTGGAGGTGCGGGGACGCGGGTGCTGGGCAACTCTCACCAGCTGGGAGTCGCGGTCGGCAACCTGGTCGAGAACGCCATCGCCTATTCCGACACAGGGGCGCGGGTCGTAGTTGCGGCGCATGTGCAAGCCCGAAGCGACGACGACTATGTCGAAATCACAGTCTCGGACAATGGCATCGGCATTCCGGCCGCCGAGCTCGACCGTATCTTCGAGCGCTTCTACCGCGTCGATTATGCACGCAGCCGAGCCAACGGCGGCACCGGGCTCGGGCTTGCGATCGTGAAGCACATCGCTGCCATTCATGGCGGTGACGTGTCAGTCTGGAGCCAAGTGGGTCAGGGATCAACCTTCACCATCAGGATTCCCGCGCATCGGAATGAAGCCGCGCCAGCCGCCCAACAGCAGTCCACGGTTCTGAATCGCCAACGGCCGCCGGAGCAGCCATTGCCCGAACGTCAGGAGATCAGTCGATGACGAGGGTGCTTGTCATTGAGGATGAGGAGTCCTACCTCGAAGCCCTGTCCTACATGCTTTCCAAAGAGGGCTTCGAGGTGATTGAGGCGCGCGACGGTGCCGCTGGCATCGCTGAGTTCGATCGGCATGGCGCCGATCTCGTGTTGCTCGACTTGATGATGCCGGGTGTGCCCGGCACGGAAGTGTGTCGGCAGCTGCGTCTCCGCGGCTCAGTGCCGGTGATCATGCTCACTGCCCGTGACACCGAGGTCGACAAGGTCGTCGGGCTCGAGCTAGGCGCCGACGACTACGTGACGAAGCCGTTCAGCCACCGGGAGCTGGTTGCCCGGATCCGCGCGGTGCTGCGCCGGGGGCATGACGCCGAGCTGGTGCCGGACGTCGTTGAGGTTGCGGGGATCCGAATGGATGTCGAGCGACACGAGGTTTCTGTCAACGGTGAGCGAATCAAGCTCGCCCTCAAAGAGTTCGAGCTGTTGGAAATGTTGCTGCGCAACGCTGGCCGGGTTATGACGCGCGGGCAGCTGATCGACCGTATCTGGGGTGCCGATTACGTGGGTGACACCAAGACTTTGGACGTCCACATCAAGCGGCTACGGACCAAAATCGAACCGGATCCGACCAATCCGCGCTACCTGATTACCGTCAGAGGCCTCGGCTACAAGTTCGAGGGTTGAGGCTCGCCAGCGCGACTGTTTCCCTCAGCTTCAGTGGAAAGCCCCTACTCGGTTGACCCGGACCGATCACCAGCGTCAGACGCTGGGGGTCGCCGTCGGTGTCGGTTTGAGTGTGGCGTATTGAGGCTCGTTGCCATCGACCACGGGTACCCGCCGGGTCGTCTCGCCGGCGTTTTGGAATGCCAGCGTCACGATGGCCTCGAGACCAGCCATCAGGTCCGGGCTCTTCACAGTGATCGGTGCCTGATCGGTCAGGACGACCTGTACGCCGTTTGCAAGCGAGACGGTGTTCGGGATGGAGGCAGTGAACGGAGCACCCTCGGCTCCGTCCACCTTGATGGGCGTACCGCTAACGGCAGTCAACGCGTCGCGGTCATCGGTCACGATTGAGCCTGATATGACGCCTTCGCCAGGTGCCCAGCTGATGATGAGGAGGTTGCGGACCTGCACCACCTTGTCGGGGTTAGCGGGGTCGCCGACATCGACGTTGACGCCCTCAGCCGGCGTGTACGGGCGGTTCGTCTGCACGTTCTGTCCGCATGCTCCCGACATCAGAAGCAGACCGATGACGAGCAGCAAGCTGGTGCCACCTCGCAGTGCGATGATCGCTGCGCCGGCCCGGAACCTAATGCGGCCTGCGCGACTTGCACTCCGGTTCCAAGACACGATGGCCGACTCCTGCCTAGCGGGGGACACTTTGCGATGCAGCCTATCGACACCATCGCCGTTCGTGCAGTCAATGCCCAAGTGACAATGTGCTGCTGGTCGCGCATCGTCTTGCAGTCCACCACCGCCGTCGTGGCTACCAGAGGAAAGAACGCCTCGCGCTGTCTCCATCCTCCGCTCGCTCGCTAGGCTGGCGCTCTGGGCCGGCGTGGCTCGGTGCGGCGGCGCGCAATTTCCGACGCTCGCCGCTGTGTTCGAGATGTTAGTGACCCAGCGCACATCCCCCGCATATTCCGACCGCGTTTGTCAAGTCCAACACCACCTCGATACTGCCCTCTGGCTAGCGCAAACGCCGCCAACGCGTGAGCGCCGCCGTGCTAAACTAGGTTGCGCGAAAGGGGTACAAAACAATATGACCTTTACAGTCGGCGAAACGGTGGTCTACCCCAATCATGGGGCCGCCGTCATCGAGGACATCGAAACCCGGCAGATCAAGGGTGAGGATAGGCTCTATCTCGTATTGAGGATTGTTGGCCAGAGTGATCTCGTAGTTCGCGTACCTGCATGCAACTTGGACCTTGTCGGGGTTCGTGATGTTGTGGACGCCGACGGTTTGGAAAGAGTTTTCGGTGTCCTTCGCGCACCCCACACAGAGGAGCCGACCAATTGGTCCCGCCGGTACAAGGCCAATCTCGAGAAGCTTCACTCCGGCAACGTGCTGAAGGTTGCCGAGGTGGTCCGCGACCTCTGGCGGCGCGAGCGAGAGCGTGGGCTTTCCGCCGGCGAGAAGCGCATGCTTGCCAAGGCCCGGCAGATCCTGGTTTCTGAGCTCGCTCTTGCGGAGCGTGTCGAGGAGGACAAGGCCGAGGTCCTGCTCGATGAGGTCCTCGCTTCCTGACTTCGCAGCAAGGCCCCCCGTCTCGCACCGGAATCGGCATCGACGTTCATCGGTTGGCCGCAGGCCGGCCGATGAACGTCGCTTGCCTGGTCTTTGATGACGAGGTCGGCCCCGACGGCCACTCCGATGGTGACGTCGTCGCCCATGCAGCCTGTGATGCGTTGCTGAGCGCAGCCGGACTCGGTGATCTCGGCAGTAACTACGGGACGACTGATCCGGAGTGGTCCGACGCTCCAGGTGCAGCCTTTCTTAGCGAAACTGCAGCACGGGTACGCGCTGCTGGCTTTGGCATTGCCAACATTTCAGTCCAGCTGATCGGTGATCGTCCCAGGATCGGATCGCGGCGTGCCGAGGCAGAGCTGGTGATGAGCGAAGTTGTCGGCGCCCCCGTCAGTCTTTCGGCGACCACCACAGACGGCCTTGGCCTGACAGGTCGTGGTGAAGGCATCGCGGCCATCGCAACCGCCCTTCTGTTCTGATATGGCGCCCCCTTCCCAGCCTGAGGTGCCTAGTCATCTCCCGGCTGGGAGCGTCAGCGTCTAGCGAACGAGCCTGCTCGGGACTGTGAAGGTATTGCATTCCCCAACCGCACTAGTCCCCATGCCGATGGTTCCCCAGTACTTGCGCGATCGCGCGAGCCCGTGGTTTCCGACGACCTCAGGGTTGCCGCTGAGCTTGTCGTCTCCAATCGCGGCATAAATTTCCAAGATCCCATCGAGGTCCTGCTGCTGCGCTCCGATCGACTCCGAAACCGCCCGAAGGAACATGCCGGAGAAACAGTCCGCCTGCGTTTCGAGCCGTCGCGAGTATTGCAAGCTGGTCGCCTCGTCGCCGGAATTCTGGCCCAGGGCGTGTGCGGAGATCAAAATGCCAGTTCGGCCCTGCAACGCATGCCCAAACTCATGCGCCATGACAATGTCGGCGGTCCACTTGTTCTGTCGTACCGTCGGTAGAGCCTGGGGCAGCAGGTTGCTGTAGTACACCTGCTGATCAGCCGTGCAGTAGAAGGCGTTAATTCCAGTCTTGCCACACTTGGTAGTGAGTTCCTCGCCGTAGATGGTCACCGTCGGCCGGACGATGATAAATCCAGCATTAGCGACCGGTGGCTCCCAGACTCGCACTAAACATTCCATTAGGCCCTCAAAATGGGACTTCAATTGGGCATCACTTGCAGTCACCACATTGATGGGCTGGGAGTTGCAGCGCACCGGGGCAGGCGCGGTCTGGTTGTAGAACGCGCTCTCGGTGATCCACTGCTCGGCTTGCTCGTACGTTTCTGGAATTGGGATTGGCGGCGGGCTGGTGTCTGGAGGAGGGACCTGGTAGTCGTCATTCTGGTAGGCGAGATTTGAGGCTTCAGAGGTCAGGCCGCTGATCACCAGCCCGCCGAGCGCGACCAATGTGACACCGATGACCAAGAGCACCACCAGCCCGAGCGGATTTCTCCTACGCGGCGCAGGCAGTGGTGTCGTCGGTCCGTATTGCGGCACTCCGCCGCCGAATGACGGCCGACCAAAGCCTGGGGACGGGTATTGGTAGTAGCCACCACCACTTTGAATCCTGGGCGCTGGCCAGCCGCGAGCTGAGCCGTACGATCCGTACGACGGTGAGCCTCCCTGTGGAGCCCGGGGTGGCGCGTACGGGGGACCGCTCCACCGCTCCTGGCTCACACGCGCAACGATAACTGGGTACTCCTTAGCGCTGGGCGAGCTTCCTCAATCAGACCAGCTCCGGCCGTGGGCCGCGCCGCCTCCAAGATCGCAACCGACCACCTTTCCTTGGCTCGCCGCCGCACCCATGTACGACTAGTGGGAGGCTGTATCTCGTGCTCGCGTACCTCCAAAGGACGCTGCATCACATCAGGGTGATGATCGCGTTCTGCCTCTTGACCTGTGGTTTGCTCGCCGGCCCGCTGGCTTTGACGGCACATGCCGAGGGCAACGCCTCGACGTTCATCGCCGAAGGCAATTTGGCCAAGGACGGCACGCTGAGGGTGAAGCAGACGATCACGCTGACCG
The DNA here is from genome assembly GCA_046725775.1 of Actinomycetota bacterium. Lineage (GTDB taxonomy): Bacteria > Actinomycetota > Actinomycetes > Propionibacteriales > Propionibacteriaceae > Microlunatus. Next base: position 7,924 of record JBKOZG010000024.1, read on the forward strand.
GGGCGGTGCCGCCGGAGCTCTCGCAGAGGTTCGAGACCCGTGAAGACCTGGTCGGAGACCGCCAGTATGTCCAGACGCTCTCCGATATCACCGCTACGGTCAAAGGCGCAGTGGTTCAGCCGACGATCACGACGGAGGATCGCTTCACTACGGTGACGGTCCCCACCAACGGCTCAGCTGAGCTCGTGATGAGCTACACCGTGACGGGTGCCGTGGTCACCATCGAAGGCGGTACGGCGCTGCGGTGGCGGATGCTGCAGGGACTGAGCGCCCAGGTCGCCCAGTTCAGCGCGAAAGTCCAGATTCCAACCCAGTTCAGCTATATCAAATGCACTGCCGGCAGCCCGAACTCAACCGTTCCCTGCAACTTTGCTGCGGCCGGCACTGAAGGCGCCCAGGTCCCCACCTTCCGCGATGGCCCGCGCGGTGAAGGTGAGGTAGTCGCAATCG
>JBKOZG010000276.1:0-12572 GCA_046725775.1 Actinomycetota bacterium
GGACACACCGACCACAACCCAGCGGTCGATGCGGAGATGCGTCCGCAGCCGCTCGATGTCCGCGACGAGATGATCGACCGACAGGTTGGCATCGGGCTCGCTGACCAGCGGGCGGCTCCGCCCGCAGCCGCGCTGGTCAAACAGCGCGGCCCGATATGCATACGGATCGAAGTGGCGTCGGGCCTCGGGTGTGCTGCCGCTGCCCGGGCCGCCGTGCAACCAGACGGCGGGCAGGCCCTGCGGGGTGCCGACCGTCTCCCAATACAAGGTCTGGCCGTCACCAACCTCGAGTGCACCGACGTCGTACGGCACGACGGGTTCGTACAAATCCTCCATACGGTGAGTCCACCATGGCTTTGGCGAAAGGCCCCACAACAAGGCTGTTATGGGAGGAGCGTCAGATCAGCTGAACGCTAGGAGACAGGAACGATCCGATGGCAAATGGGGCGCGCCGGGCTATCACACGCGCTGAGGGGAGGGAGAAGCTCAGTCGTCGATGTCCTCTTCGGAGTACTCCGGCTGGTAGACGACATCGGCGTCGGACTCGACGGCGGTGCCGGCCAGGTCGCGGGGGTCGACGGTTCCGTCCGGGTTGTCCTCCACGGTGAGGCTGCCGTACTCGTCGGCGCCAGTGGGAGTGCTCTGCTCGTCTTTCTCGGTCTCCTCGTGCGTCTGATCGGACATGAGATCTCCCTCCGGTCGACGGTCTTGACTCATTCTTGCATCGCAGTCCTGCCGTTGATCCCGATGCATTTTCCTTGCTGCCTAGATCGCCGCAACGGCCTCTGCAACTGGCGTGTCACCGCCCACCAGGTCCAGTGTGCGGCCGATCGTGCTCGGGGAGTCCAGCACCGCGACGAGAACCGCTGCGACGTCGTCGCGCGGGACTTGCCCGCGGGAGACGCTCTCACCGAGCTTGACGCGGCCCGTCCCTGCGTCATTGGTGAGCCCGCCGGGCCGCACAATGGTCGCGTCGAGCCCGCTCGCGCGGACCGCGTCGTCTGCGCGGCCCTTCGCGCGCAAGTACACGCTGAAGGTGTCATCGCCGCGCGCGTCGGGATTCGCCCCCATGCTGCTGACGATCACGTAGCGGCCGACTCCGGCCTGCTTCGCCGCCGCGATCAGCTTCACCGCCCCGCCGTAGTCCATGGTCTCCTTGCGCTGGGGCCCGCTCCCGGGACCGGCGCCAGCGGCGAATACGACGGCATCGCAGCCGGCGATCGCCTGCGCAACGTCGTCCTCGCTCGCGCGCTCGAGGTCGACTACAGCGGGCTCGGCGCCGGCTTGCCTGACGTCGTCGGCGTGATCGGGGTTGCGGATCAGGGCAACGACCCCGTCACCGCGCCGGGACAAGACCTTGGCCAGGCGCAGGGCGATCTGGCCGTGGCCTCCGGCGATGGCTACTTGCATGGCCCTGAGCCTACGAGCATCGTTACGCCCGGCTAAACGGGATCCCTCGTGGGACTCCTTGCGTTCGACGTCGACGATGCCGCTGCGCAGCGGCAACACAGCCAGAGTCCTCGGTCGCAGGTCCCGGCTGACCCGCAACGAGGCGCTCCCCGCCTGTTGCGGCGACGGGTGCTCGATAGCCTGAACGTCTGCGGATTAACCGCGCGAACCGGGAAAGGAGATTCATGAGTGACATGACGCTGCCGCAGAACGCACTGGGGCGTACGGGATTGTCGGTGACCAAGCTGGGTTATGGCGCGATGGAGGTGCGTGGGTCCCGGATTTGGCGCGGCAGGCCAATTGAGGACGCCGAGGCTGAGCAGATCTTGAACGCCGTCGTCGACAACGGCATCAACTTCATTGACACGGCCAACGATTATGGGCAGAGCGAGGAGTACATCGGCCGGTTTCTGTCGCACCGCCGCGATGAGTTCCTACTTGCCACAAAGTGCGGCTGCACGGTAGTGCGCCGCGATGAGAGCACCGACGACACTCCTCATGTGTGGACTAAGGACAACTTGTTCCGCGGCTTAGACGAGAGTCTCGCGCGGATGCGAATCGACTACGTCGATGTAATGCAGCTGCACAACCCCAGTGTCGAGCAGTGCGAGAGCGGAGACGTGGTCACGGCCTTGCAGGAGATGAAGCAGCAGGGGAAAGTGCGCTGGATCGGTATCTCATCCACGCATCCACACCTTGAGACCTACATCGGTTGGGAAGTGTTCGACTGCTTCCAGATTCCTTACTCGGCACTGGAGCGGCAGCATGAGGAAGTGATTCAGGCGGCAGCAGACTCCGGAGCGGGTGTCATTGTGCGAGGCGGCGTGGCGCGCGGGGAGCCCGGCGCCGGCTTGGGGATGGAAGACCGCTGGGAGAGTTGGGAGGCAGCTGGCCTTGATGACCTGCTCGAGGAGGGCGAAACCCGGACGGGGTTCCTGCTGCGGTTCACCAACGCCCATCCGGGCATGAACACCAACATCGTCGGCACAATGAACGTTGATCATCTGAAAGAAAACATCGCCGCAGCCTGCCGACCGTTGCCAGCAGATACCTACGCCGAGGCGAAAAGGCGGTTGGACGACTTGCCGACCGATGAGTGACGGCTGGCCAGCCATCGCATAACCACTCGGCGGGATGTGGTGTTGCTGGTGGACATGGCATCGGACATCACATGGGCGCATGCAGCTAGCGAAGGAACCTGTGCATGATGTGAAGGCCCACAAGTCCCTGGTCAGGGTGCCTGAATGCTTCTGGAACGGTGGCGAGAATAGTGAAGCCGAGTGACTCCCAGAGGCGTACGGCGTGCACATTGGTTTCCACGACAGCGTTGAACTGCATCGCCGCATACCCATCTTGGGCTGCAACTTCGAGGACGTGGTGGGCGAGGGCACGTCCGAGACCCTTGCCGGTTGCGGTCGAGCTGACCATGAAGCCTGCGTTCGCGACATGGCTTCCGGCGGCTGGCTGATTTGGATGGAGTTCGGCGGTGCCGAGGACTGCACCGTCCTCAACGGCGACGAGCACTCGACCGCCGGGCTTGTCCATCCACCAGGCTCGTGCCGCTTCTTCACTGGTGTCGGTCGGCCAGCAGTAGGTGTCGCCGGCGGCAAGGATCTGCTGCATGAATCCCCAGATGGCGGCCCAATCCGAGTCGACGACCTCGCGGATCTCCATTTCGGCATCCTGACAGGTGTGCGATGGCCGTCCACCAGGTCAGTCCTGCTGCTCGACAATGATCACGACGTTTCCGATCTTCTGTCCAGTCTCGACATACCGGTACGCATCGACGATCTCATCGAGAGGATAACTGCGGTCTATGACCGGCCGGAACAGCCCAGATTCCATCAGCTCCTTGAAGTAGTTCATCATCGCTTGGTTGTGCCGCGGGAAGCCGAACAGAACCGACTTGCCAGGCAGCACCGGCGTGACAAGCGCCAGGAATGGGTTCTGGGCGCCTGGGCCCAAGTCGGTTGACAGGTACACCCCGCGCGGTTCCAGCAGCCGCCGACACCGGCCGAACGAACTCTTTCCCACCGCGTCGAACACCACGTCATACCTCTGCGCGTCCTGGGTGAAGTCCTCAATGGTGCGGTCGATGACCCGTTCGGCCCCCAGGCGGCGCACTAGCTCGAGATGTGTGGTGTCGCAGACCGCGGTTACCTGAACACCGCGGCTCGCCAGCAGTTGAACGGCTGCCGAGCCGATGGCGCCGGTCCCGCCATTGACGAGGACGCGCTGCCCGGCGCGAATCTTCGCCTTCTCGATGCCTGCGAGGGCGTAGTGGGAGCCTTCGGTGGCCGGGACGGCCTCTGCATATGTCAGGCTCGCCGGGATCCGGGCCAGCGAAGCGTCCTCGCCGATGGTCAGGTACTGCGCGTGGGCGCCGAAGCGAGTGTCGTCGTACCCGAACACCCGATCACCGACGGCAAAGGACGTGACGCCCGAGCCGATGGCCTGGACCTGTCCGGCGAACTCGTTGCCGAGGATCCTCACTCGCGGGCGCACGAGCCCTGTAAAGACCCGGACAAAGAACGGCTTAGCTCCCCGGAAGCCGCAGTCTGTGCGGTTCACCGTCGTTGCCTGGACCTTGACGAGCACCTCGTTGTCCCGAGGTGTCGGGGTGGGCACGTCCACCACGCGCACTACGTCGGGCGGGCCGTACCGAGTGTGTACCGCTGCCTTCATACGTGCACCGTAACCACCGGCCGGTTGCGGGGGAGCACTGCGACCGGCGGGTCCGAAACACTGGCGAACCTAGGGCACGTCGATGAGTACCTTTCCAACTGCGCCGTCTTCGACGGCCTGGTGCGCAGCTGCTGTGTTTGCGAGCGGGAACCGGTGCAGCGGCAGGCCGGCGCCTTCGCCGACGGGCAGCGCTCCGTCCACCAGGGCGAGCGTGATGTCTTCCACGGCCGCGATCAGGGCCGCATCGCCGACGCTGTAAAGCAGAACGAATTGATAGCGCGTGTTCTTGATCATGTTCTGCCTGACCGGGAGGGTGAACTCGCCGCCGCCGTCGTTGGCGTAGATGGCGATCGAGGCACGTGGCTTGACCACATCGAGGTTGAGCTGGGAGTTGGCCGCGGCCGCAACTTCAACCACGAGGTCGACACCGTCAGGAGCGATTTTCGTGATTGCGGCTGCAGCGTCCTCGTCGCGGTAGTTGACGACATCGTGGGCGCCGGCTGCCGTCGCGATCGCCGCCTTGGCCGGGCCGGAGACGGTTGCGATGACGGTGCCACCTGCCCAGCGCGCGAGCTGGATCGCGGCATGACCCACCGCACCGGCGCCTCCGGCGACCAGCACAACTTTGCCGGCGAGGGCACCGGGATGCAGCCGCTCGGGTCCGTCCTCTGACACAGTCAGGGCGCGATGCGCGGTCATAGCAGGCACACCGAGGCAGGCGCCGATGTCAAAGCTGGTGACTGCGGGAAGTCGTACCACCCGGTTCGCGGGGAGGTTGGTGTATTCCTGGGCGGTGCCGGTAGGCCGCTGGTGGCCGGCGAGATATACCCAGACGCGATCCCCGGTGGCGAGGTCATCGACCCCCTCACCGAGGGCGTCGATGACACCGGCACCGTCTTGGTTGGGAGTCACCTCAGGGAACGGCGGCGCTGCGCCGTCGCCGGAGCCACGACGGGACTTCCAGTCGGTGGGGTTGACACCGGAGACGACGACGCGGACTCGGACTTCCCCTGGCCCTGGTTGGGACACATCGCGATCGACGAGCCTGAGCACCGATGGGTCACCGGTATGCGAGTAGACGACAGACTTCATGCGCGCGACAACTCCGCCACCTTACGGATCATTCCAGGCCGGTCGACGTAACGCAGTTCGGCACCGCCGGATGGCGAGGAAAGACGGGACATGAGAGACGGTGACTCACACCAAGTCGACCGGGCCGACGAAGGCGGCTGTTCCAAGGGTGACGCTGACCAGCGTGCGCCGGCCGCACAGTAGGTGAACGGCGATCGTCACGGCAAGAGCGAGAACGGCGTAAATCGTCGTTCCCGGAAGGCCGACAACCCTCCACGGAACGCGGTCACTGCCAGGATGCCCAGAAGGCCAACGGGCATCCATCCGGAGAGTTCTCAACCAGGCTGGACTCCTGCAGCGTGCCGAGGACAGCGAAGGTGCGCCTCGCAGCGCGAACGTGACGCTGAAGCTCAGTGGGCGCATTCGGGCTACGTGCGTCCCCGCACCAGGGGGCGGACCGCTCCGCGTCCTCTTTGGGCCTCAAACCGCGCTCCACACTCCGCGAGCGACGCCGGCTGAAAGGCAGGCCGACCCGTACAGTCGAGTCATGCAATGTCCGCATGATCAGACCGTGTTGCAGATGACCGAGCGCAAGGTATCGAAATCGACTACTGTCCCACGTGCCGCGGGGTGTGGCTGGACCGCGGCGAGCTGGACAAAATCATCGAGCGGATAAGCCAGGCGGCGCCTCCAGAGATGCCGGGCAGCGAGTCGCGGCAGGATCCACGCACGGAGGCCGCTGGCTACCCGGCTGGATATCCTCAGGCACCTACCTACCCTCAATATTCACCGTCTGGCCGCTCGCCCAGAAGCCCGGACAGCCCGGACGACTACTACGGCCGCCCGGACGACTCCTACGGCCGCGGGTACGACTCTCGCTACACCAGAAGAAGAAGCGCAAGTCTTTCCTCGGCGACTTGTTCGACTTCTGACTTCAGAGCCGGTCCGTTAACGGGGCGCCGCTAGGTTTTGAGATCGCCCGAGAGATTCCTTGTTGCCTCATGTTGGCCGGCTGAGGCAAGGGAGGCTGCCCTCGACTGGGAGTGTATGGCCGGTAGGGTCTTCGGCTCGGATCTCGTGCTCGGTATAGGTGATGCAGTTGCAGTCGCCCGAGGAGGTGTTCATCGGCTAGGTTCTCGTCGCGGAAGCCCAGCCGCTGCGTAGCACGCGTCGATCACCGTCATATTGGCGACCGCGTCGTCCGGTCCGGTGAGCACCAGTTCGCCCCGCACGATGGCGCCGGTGAACGCTCGCAACTGCCTGGCAAACGTGGACGGCTGCCGCGGAACATGTTCGACCGCGCGCCGGGTGTTGGAGCGAATCACGAGGCGATGCCCCAGTTGGGGATGATAGGGGCTTAACACCTTCATCGTGCCGCGGGTTCCACTCACCCGGGCACCGGCTCCCAGCACTTGACGCGAGAGCATGGATGCTGTGATCAACCCGGTGTAGCCGCCGGGGAAGTGCAGCTTGGCTTGCAGCAGGCGATCCACTGCAGGGCGGCGAATCTTGGCTGTCGCGGAGGAAACCTCAGGTTCCGCACCCGCTAGCGTCCGTAACAGGTGGATGGGGTAACAGCCGGCATCCATCAAGGCTCCACCGGCAAGCTCGTAGTCCCAGCGGATGTTGTTCGCTGGCACCAGCGGGAAGCAGAGCCACGCCTCCATCTTGGTGATGCTGCCCAGCTCATCAGACTTGATGATCTCCAGCATCCGCCTCATCAACGCGTGATACCGGTAGTGGAAGGCCTCCATCACGACAAGACCCGAGTACCGAGCAGCCTCGGCGACTGACGTCGCCTCCTCGGCGTTAGCGGTAAAAGGCTTCTCGCACAGCACATGCTTGCCGGCCTCAAGGGCGGCTTTGGTCCAACGTCCATGCAGCCCGTTCGGCAGGGCAATGTATACGGCGTCGATGCTTGGGTCAGCGAGTAGCTGCGCGTACGAGCCGTACGCCGTGGAAATTTCGTGTTTTGCGCCGAACTGGCGGGCGCGTTGAAGATCGCGTGCCGCTACGGCGGTCACCTCAGCATCCGACTCTGCGGCGGCGGGCTTCACCATGGCGACGGGTGCGATCCTGGCCGCCCCGAGGATACCGATGCGGATTCTTGTCCGGTGCCTGTTGCGCGGGGCACTTTCACCGATTGCCTCATGAGTCGGTTCGGATATCACATCACTCCTGAAGTCGAGGAACCCCGGGGAACACTACGCCCATGAAGGCTTCCCTCCGGCACCGCCGGAAGCGGTGTGGTCGCGAGCGGGAATATGTGGCCGCTGTGCGCGCGTGCGGGCCGCTCGCCAGCGGGCTATCCCTAACGATTCTGCGTCGGCCCACGTCATCGGTTGTCAAGCTGAATCAGCAGGCACCATCGCCGCGGAGGTACACCGCGATCACGTCGAAGCGGCCGCTCCGAGTGGCCGCATCACCCGGGCCCAAAACGGTGGAGGGAACTCGTGGATCGCTCGAGCCTCGACGGCTCAAGCCGATGCGCCTAGGGTGCCGACATGACCCGGTACGTGATCGACGCCCCCACCCTCGTGCACCTGGTTGCAGCTGGCGTAGAAATCAGCCCCGCGCATCAGATCGTCGCCCCGAACCTCATCCGCTCCCAAGCACTTTCCCTGCTTCTCGAAGCGGTTCGGCACGGTGACCTTACCGAGGACCTGGCGCTCCAGCACCATGAACGACTGACCGAAATGAAGATGCGGCTGCTCGGTGACCGAGTCTCGCGCCGTACCGCCTGGAAGATTGCGCGCGAGCAGGGCTGGGAAACGACGTACGACGCGGAGTACCTTGCCGTCGCCAAGCTAAAGGCCGATGCCCTGGTAACTGTCAACCCCGCATTTGCGACAAAGGCCAAGAACCTCGTGTCGCTGGTACAACTCGCAGCGCTCACCGAAGCCCAGGACTGACCGCAGCCGAACGTTCAGGGAGCCACAGGGTGGTCGTCGCTGTCCGAGCCGATGCCACCTTTATCAACCCCAGCGCCTGTCAGGGAGTGTTGCATGCAGCAGATCCACCCCAGCCGGTTGTCACTTTGCGGCGGAGCCATCGAGGAGCGGGAAACCCTTGACGATCTGCTGCAGGTGCATCACCTGCCTGGGAATGAACTCAGCAATCGTCAACCCGACGACATCGACGGCCTGGTCGATGTCGGTGACGATGCGTCGCACCTGTGCACTCGTCAAGCCATTGGGCTCGGCGCCGAGGCCCAGCACGATCTCGTTGCTGTCGATGGTGTCGACGTCAAAGTGGATAGCGACCCGAGTGCAACCGGTGCTTGCCAGCCAAGCGAGAAGTGCGGTGCTCGACTCACGCAGGTCGTCGGGGCCGAAAGAGCGAAGGCCCCACTCGGCCACGTGCGAATAGTCGTCGTCGGTCCAGGAGTGCAGCCCGACCAAGGCGACCCGGTCAGGTGTAACGGTCGCGGGAAGCACCGCCTGCACGTCGAGGTCACCGTGCCCTGTAAGCACCGAGACGGCCATCGCGTGGTAGCCGGGGTATTCGCTCTGGCCAGTACCGACATCAGGGTGGGAGTCGATCCAGATGACGGCCAGGTCGTCGCCGTACTGATCAGCGAGCGTAGAGAAGGGCGCGACGCTCACCGAGCACTCACCGCCCAGGGTCGCAATCCGCGCCGGGTTGTGTTGACGGATGATTTCGATGGCGCGGATGAGTTGCTCGATGACGATTGCCTTGGCTTCCACGCCGTCACGTTGCGCCAGGCCTTCGTTGGTCATGCTGACCGGTACTGTCACGGTCGGACCGTCGTGCGGCGGCAGGACCGCTTCGAGCACCGCCGAGCCAACCGCATACCCACGGCGGCCTACGTCGAACGGAAACTCGGAGGCGAACTCCTGCACGCTCACCGTGCCAGCGCCCTGCCACTGTGGCCAGACCGGGCGGAGGTTGACATCGAGGGATGGCTGGTTGGAGTTGGTCATAGGAAGGGTCCTTTCTGGGACAACAATCAGATTGTCAGCTTTTTGATCAATCCTGAGCCCTCGCCCGCCAGGACGTAGATGAACGCGTCGACTTCTCCGGTGGGGGTGCGAACGGTGGTTGCGACGCGCTGATAGCCAGGTCCCTCGAAGGCGTCCAGACGTGTCCAGTGAGCCGGCAGACCGACCGATTCGAAGACATCAACACTGATTGCCGAGCCGTCCGGATCAAGAACCAGTGCAGGGTATCCAAGGCCGGCGCCCCAGCCGGCATCGACGAGCGTCCCGTTGACGTTGCCCGCCAGCCAGTGGCCTCTGAGCCCATCGAGCTGATGATGGTTGGGGCGACCCGGTGCAAGAGTCCCGTACGTCGCCAGGCGGTGGAGGGCCGTGTTCACGCCACATCCATATCGGCGAGATGGAGTGTGCCTGCTGCCCGGCAGGAACGTCCGGCTGAGCACGGCGCGGTGGTCGCCACCGGCCGATTCCAGGAGGAGGATCGGAGTCTGGCCTTGGTCATCAGATGGAGGGTCGTGAACATGTCCGGGCAGCCGCAGGATGTGGTGTTGCTGGTGGACATCGCCAATGTGATGGGATCCCGCCCGGACGGCTGGTGGCGCGACCGGGCGGCCGCAGCAACTCGCCTGCTTAACGGCTTGGAGCCTTTGAACGGTGCCGAGGTTGCCCTCCCGGCCGGGATGGGGACGGTGCGGATTACTGAGATCCGTGCTGTCTTGGAGGGTGCGGGCAAGCGCGCCGAGGCGCCGGCGGCCGTGTCGGTGCTGCGCGCCGATAGGGATGGCGACAGCGAGATCGTCGAGGAGGCGGATCGGCTGACAGCATCGGGAAAGATACCGCTTGTGGTCACGGCTGACCGCGGGCTGCGTGGCCGTCTTGGCGAGCGGACCCTCATCGCCGGGCCAGGGTGGCTGAACAGCCTTCTCGGGCGCTAGACCGCATCGCGGTCGCTATCCGGGGCGGATCAGGCGGGCACGTATGGCTGGTTGAGCGAGGCCGCGCCATCACTGGTCGGGGCGGATGTTCGGGTTGAGGTGGAAGAGGTTGTTCGGGTCGTATCGGCGTTTCAGCGCGGCGAGCCGGGCCAGCTTGCCGGCCGGATACGCTCGGCGCACGCCGGCCTCGCCTTCGTCGCTGAGCGCGTTGACGTAGACGCCGCTGGCAAACGGCTCGAGCGCCGCACCGTAGCGGCGGGCCGCCGTGATGCGCTGGTCGTCTTCGGCGGGGTCGGTCCAGGCAGTGGAGGCGACGAACTCCACCATGGCGTTGCGGTGGCTGAATGCGCTGTCGTCGTCGGACCTCGCGGCGATCGCGCCGCCATAACCCTGGAACGAGCCGTACGGCAATCGCGCCGGGTCGACGCTTGGGTCGGCTTCCCCCCGGGACAGAAACGCATCGATCGCATCGTCGGACAGTTCTGTGAGGTAGTGACCCTTGAAGTAGCGCCGGCGCAGTCCGGGACGGTGCCACTCGTCGTCGATGGTCTGCAGCCGCAGGTAGGACAACTCCTCCACCCGCTTGGCCAGCGGCGCGCCGAGACTGTCCACCTGGTGCACGAGCTGCACGGCCTCGTCGGGGCCGCCCACCCAGACAAAACCCAAGCTGGCCACCGTCCGATTGCGTAGCTGCGCCGGCAGGTCCGGCGAATCGGCCATTGTGCCGACCCAGGCGGTGGGCGTGGCCTGTGCGGGTACATCGTTGCCGAGCAGGTCACGCCAGCGGCGCATCGCCGCGGGCGCCTCGTCCATAGCGAAGGTGTAATCGATGAGCAGTGCGGCGGTGCCGACCTGGTGAAGGCGGAACTCGAACTCGGTGACCACGCCGAAGTTGCCGCCGCCCCCGCGCAGCCCCCAGAACAGGTCCTCGTGTTGCGACTCGCTGACCCGGAGTGTCGCGCCGTCAGCGGTGACAACCTCGTACGAGGTGACGTTGTCGCAGGCCAGGCCGAACCGCCTAGCCAGCCAGCCCATCCCACCTCCGAGGGTCAGCCCGCCCACCCCGGTGTGGGAAACATTGCCCGCCGGCGTGGCCAAGCCGAACTGCTGCGCAGCTCGGTCCAAATCCCCCAGCAGCGCTCCACCTTGCACCCAGGCCCGGCGGGCGTCCGGATCCACCCGAACCGCGCGCAGCCCAGACAGATCGATCAACAACCCGCCGTCCGGCACCGAGATGCCCAACACGCTGTGCCCGCCGCAGCGGATACCGACCTCGAGGTCGTTGCTTCGTGAGAAGTCGACCGCGGCCGCCACGTCAGGGCTGCTCGCGCACCGCACCACCACTGCTGGGCGGCGGTCCACCATCGCATTCCACAGCGCACGGGCCGAGTCGTAGCCATCCTCGCCGGGCAGCATCACCTGACCGTCCACGCTGCGCCGCAGACGGTCCACATCCACGCGACCTGTGCTGATCATCTGAACTCGGTCATCCCATTCGTCAGGCATCCCAGCGTCGGACAGCGCCATCTCGTCCATCTCGACATTATCCGGATTGACTCAGGCGAGGCTTTGAACTCATCGCATGATCCCGAATAGACCTGCGTACGCGGAGGGACGCGGCACGCTCATGCGCGGCTTGCCGGCATTCGAGGCGCCGTTCGCGATTGCCGCGCCGCTGCTGAGCGAAGCATGTGGGTGGCTAGTGTCGAAGGCATGCCGATGGGACTGGTGAGCCCCACCACGATGCGGCTGCTCGCCGCCGAAGTCGGCCCGGAATCGCCGCTGCCGCCGTTCACCGGGCTGCAGAGGCTTCCTGATCCCTCGTCCTCGCCCGACCTGCCACCTGACATGCGCGAGCGCATCGCGTACGGCCAGCTGGCCAGTCCGCTGCCGTACCCGTTGCAGAACTCCTACAGCCGCGACTTGCAGCCTCAGGAGATCAGCGCCATCCAGCTGAGCAACGGTCGGCTCCAGGCGCTCATGCTTCCGGGTCTGGGGGGCCGGCTCTGGTCGCTGCGGGAGCAGATGGACGGCCGGGATCTGGTATTCACCAACCGGCGTCTCCAGTTCGCCAACTTCGCACTCACCAACGCCTGGTTCGCCGGCGGCATCGAGTGGAACCTCGGCTCCACCGGCCACGCGGCCACTACGTGCCGACCGGTCTTCGCGGGCAGCGTGCCGTCCGACCGCGGAGCCGCATTGCGGATCTGGGAGTGGGAACGCACCCGAGATTTGGTGTTCTCGATCGACCTGCTAATGCCGGCTGACCGTCCACTGCTGCTCGCTTTCCTACGCGTCCGCAACCCCGACCCCGAGCCGAAGCCGCTCTACTGGTGGACGAATATCGCCGCTCCGGAGGAACCGGGGGTGCGGGTCTTGGCCCCGGCCAGCCAAGCCTGGCGGACCGGGTACGACGGGTCCATCACGGAGGTCCTGTCTCTTATACACATCTGACGCTGCCGACGACATTGTG
>JBKOZG010000242.1:0-6883 GCA_046725775.1 Actinomycetota bacterium
CGCTGACGATGTGCAGCCCGCCAGCAAACCTCAGCGTTGCGGCAACCTCCGACTTCCGGTCGCAGGGCTTGGTGACCTTGATGGTCGCGAGCTCCGCCTTCACCAGTGCGGTCATGGCCATTGCTGAATGATTACACAGCTCAAGCCCGCAACTTGGCACCTTTGACTGGAACCTGCGTCATCGCAGTTGGCTGCGGTTTCCACCGGGTGCTTGCGCGGACGGTCAGGAAACCGCAATCAGATGTCTGCTCCAGCTGTGTCGAAGCATCTGCGAGTGTTGGAACACGCCGGGCTGGTCCGTCGTCGCCGCAGCGGTCGGCATCAGGTGTGCATGCTGCGGGAGCGGCCGCTGATTGAGGCTGGCCGCTGGATCGAAGCACAGACCGCGTTCTGGTCAGGCTCGTTGGATTCGCTGGCCGGCTACCTGTCAGAGGAGCAATAGTGAGCAAAGGTGGGAACGCGGTTCGGCTGGAGCGGCCGTTCGAGGCCGATATCGACCGTGCGCAAGCTCTCGACGGGCACCACCTTGAGCTCATCCATCAACGACTGCCCGCAGGAGCAGATCCACACCAGTATCAGCACGGGTGGGACGCAGCACTGGCGTCCCTGTCGACGGCGAGCATGCCTTCCAGCTCTACACCGCCAGCAACGGGCGGCAAGCACGTCAAGATTGCTTAACATCTCGTCATCCGCGATGGACAGCTCGTGTCCAGCGAGGTTGTCGTCGACAGCGCCGCCTTCGTTGCATTCATGGCAGGTTGACAAGAGGTCCTGATGCCCATATCCCCGGACGTGCTCGATCTCTACGACCGGCTCATCGCCACTCTGCCGCAGGTGCAGCGCAAGGGCGCGACGATGCCGTACACCTCGATCAACGGGCACATGTTCAGCTTCCTGACTCCGGAGGGACACCTAGCGCTGCGGCTCCCGTCGTCCGAGCGTCAAGCGTTCCTGGCCAAATACGACACCAGCCTGTGTAAACAGCACGGAAGGGTTCTGGAGGAGTACGCCGAAGTGCCGGATAGCATGTTCCGCAACGTCGACGAATTGGTGCAGCACTTCCGAACCAGCTACACCTACGTCAACTCACTCAAGCCAAAACCAACCACGCGCAGGACCCGCGCTTAGACGCCCAAGATCTCCGCGTACGCCGATGCCAAACGGAGCGGGTCGTGTCGCGGCGAGCCGTCGCGGGCGGCGAGGTCGGCGACAACGAGGCGCGCACCCAGTGAGTCGACCCATGTCGCCAGATGCGGATCGTCCGACGCGAAACCACTGTCGGCGAGCACGACATCAAGCCGCAGATCTGGCGCGTGCTCGGCAAGCAACTCGATGTGCTTTGCAGCTGAGAATCCCGCGGTCTCGCCAGCAGGCTCGAGGTTGAGAGTCAGGATGCGCCGGGCCGCTGTGGCGTGAATCGCTTCCGCGAGCTTGGGCACCAGCAGATGCGGAATCACTGAAGTGAACCAGGAGCCGGGTCCCAGCACAATCCAGTCAGCCTCAAGAACAACCTCGATGGATTCCGGACAGGCGGGTGGATCTTGCGGGATGAGCCGAACAGAGCACACCTCCCCTGCTGTCGTGGCAACCCCAGCCTGTCCGCGGATTTCGGAAACTTCGTCGGGCCTTGCGGGATCCAGCCCGATGACCTCGGCGCCGATATCCAGCGGCACCGAGGCCATCGGCAGTACCCGACCTTTGGCGCCCAGAAGCCTGGCCACCATGTCCAGGCCTGCCACCGGATCGCCAAGGCGCTCCCACAGCCCGACAATCAGCAGGTTCCCGATTGCGTGATCATCTAGAGGCCCGGTGCTGCTGAACCGATACTGCAACACATCGGCCCAGGTACGCCCAGACTCGTCATCGCCGCACAACGCCGCCAGTGCCATCCGAAGATCGCCCGGAGGCAAGCAGTCCAGCTCCCGGCGCAATCGACCTGAAGAGCCGCCATCGTCTGCAACGGTGACGATCGCCGTCAGATGGTCCGTCACCCACCTCAGAGCAGTCAGTGAGGCTGCAAGTCCGTGCCCGCCACCGAAGGCGACCACAGCGGGAAGTGTCGGGCCCAGAGAGCTCGACGTGAAGATGTGGGCCAGATCGCGAGGGCTCACTCTCGGCCCAGGTCGCGATGGAGAACGGTGGTCGACAGGCCGGCGCCACGGAGTCGCCGAGCGAACTCCTCTGCCATGGCTGAGCTTCGATGTTTGCCACCTGTACATCCGATGGCCAGCGTGGCGAACCGCTTGCCCTCATTGATGTAGCCGACCGAGACGACCGCCATGAGGTCCTGCATCGAGGCGATGAAGGACTCGGCTCCTGGTTGTCCGAGCACGTAGTCACTCACCGGCTTGCTCAGTCCGGTCTGCGGGCGCAACTCGGGGATCCAGTGCGGATTGGGCAGGAAGCGGACATCGAAGATCATGTCAGCATCCACCGGGATGCCGTATTTGAAGCCGAAGGACAGTAGCGTGACGCGCAGTTGATCATCGTTACTACCGCCATAGGCATGAGCCACCCGAGAAGTCAACTGGTGGATGTTCAGCGAGGATGTGTCTATCACAAGATCGGCGGCAGCACGGAGGGTTGCCAGCGTCTCGCGCTCCCGGCCGATACCATCCAGCAGCCGACCGTCGCCCTGCAGCGGATGCGGGCGGCGCACGGATTCCTGACGTCGCACGATGACGTCGTCGGCGGCCTCTAGGAACAAGATCTCAGGCATCGTGCCAATAGCAGCAAGTTCGGTGAACATGGATGGGAGCTGCTCGAAAAAGCCCCGGGTGCGCACGTCCAGCACGACCGCCAGCCGCGTCAGGTCGATCTCCCGGGCCTGCCGACACACCTCAGGCAACACGCTGGGGGGAAGGTTGTCCACCACGTACCAGCCAAGGTCCTCCAGACTGTGCGCCGCCGTGGAACGACCCGCGCCTGACATGCCGCTGACAACAACTAGACGTAGCGGCTTAGTCGGGCTCTCGCGGTCAAGCTCGCCGTTCGGGCGCGTGCTGGTCACGTGGTTGATTATTCCCGGATCGTAGACCCGGCAAGAGGCTAGGCACTGTCAAGCACTTCGCCGGTGGCCATATCGATCGCCTCCGGTTGCGGAGCCGCCTGCAATGCCTCCTTGATGGCGAGTGCCGTCTTGGGGCCGAAACCCGGCACCGCGGCAATTTCGGAGACTGTTGCGGCACGCAGCTTCTTGAGTGAACCGAAGTGGCTGATCAGAGCCTTACGCCGAACTTCGCCGAGACCCGGCACCTGATCCAAGAGCGATTCGACCATCGACTTGCTGCGCCTGGCCCGATGATGGGTGATCGCGAAGCGGTGCGCCTCATCCCGCAGCCGCTGCAGTAGATAGAGACCCTCGCTGGTCCGTGGCAAGATCACTGGTTCTTCGACGTCGGGCAGCCACACTTCCTCCAACCGCTTGGCAAGGCCACACAGGGCCATGTCGTCAATGCCGAGCTCGTGGAGGGCTTTCGCGGCCGCGGCTACCTGAGCTGGGCCGCCGTCTACCACCACCAGCGAGGGCGCGTACGCGAACTTGCGGGGCGCGCCCGTCGTCGGGTCGACCAGGAGCGGGCCCTCATCGGACGTGGCACCCTCTGGCAGCCCCTCCGCTGCGCGCTTGGTCATGGCGGCACGATCATCGATGAGTCGCCGGAAACGACGAGTGATCACTTCGTGGATGGCGGCGACGTCGTTCTGCCCGTCGACCTGCCGGATCACGAACCGTCGATACTCGCTTTTCCTTGGCAGCCCGTCCTCGAACACCACCATGGAGCCAACCACTTCGGTGCCCTGCAAGTTCGAGATGTCGTAACACTCGATCCGAAGCGGCGCAATCGGCAGCTCCAGCGCGTCCTGGATCTCTTCTAGCGCGCGGTTGCGAGTTGACAGATCGCCAGCCCGGGTGGTCTTGTGCTTGATCAAGATCTCACTGGCATTGCGGGCGACCGTCTCCATGAGTGCCCGCTTATCCCCGCGCTGCGGCACGCGGATGGAGACATGGGAGCCGCGCCGCGCTTCGAACATCTCGGTCAGCGACTCCGCGGATTGCGGCATCACCGGTACCAAGATCTCGCGGGGTACCGCGTCTTTGTCGTTGATTGTGGCATCCGGCTCGGCGTAGATCTGCAGCAGGAACTGTTCGATCAGCTCCTCGCTGCCGCCGTCGTCGAACCGGTCGGCAACCCAGCCACGCTCTCCCCGCACGCGCCCGCCACGTACGTGGAAGATCTGCACGGCGACCTCCAGCGGGTCTTCAGCCAAGGCGATGACATCGGCGTCGGTGCCATCCCGCAGCACAACGGCATTGCGTTCCATCGCTCGTTGCAGAGCACCGATATCGTCGCGCAGCCGTGCCGCGCGCTCGAACTCCAGTGCGTCGCTGGCTGCGCGCATCTCCCGCTCCAGCTTCTTGATCATCGGTGCTGCCTGGCCTGACATGAATTGGCAGAAGTCGTCGACGATCGCGCGATGCTCTGCAGCCGTCACCCGACCGATGCAGGGGGCCGAGCACTTCCCGATGTAGCCGAGCAGGCAGGGTCGACCGAGTTGCTTGTGGTTCTTGAAGACTCCGGGCCGGCAGGAGCGCATCGGGAAAACCCGGAGCATCAGGTCGACCGTCTCGCGGATCGCCCAGGCGTGGGAGTAAGGGCCGAAGTATCGGGTGCCTTTGCGTTTGGCCCCGCGGCCCACCATTACCCGGGGAAACTCCTCCGAGACCGTGACTGCGAGCCATGGATAGGACTTGTCGTCGCGATATTTGATGTTGAACCGCGGGTCAAACTCCTTGATCCAGGAGTACTCCAGCTGCAGCGCCTCAACCTCGCTGCGCACGACGGTCCAGTCGACCTTGGTGGCCGTGTTCACCATCGATCGGGTCCGGCCCAGCAGGGAGGCCGGATCGGCAAAATAGGAGTTCAGCCGGGAGCGGAGGCTTTTCGCCTTCCCGACATAGATCACCCGACCCTCGGCATCCAAGAACCGGTACACGCCAGGCTGATCCGGGATGGACCCCGGGGCAGGCCGGTACGCCGGCACTGGCCGCGACGAGACTGGAGGTACCACGCGCCCAGCGTAGGCCGCGCGGGGGACAACCGTTTAGTAACCAAGGAGCGCTGAGCTATGGCAACCACCGAGCAGAACAAACAGACTGTGGCGCGAGTCTTCGACGCCTTCCGAGCCGGGGACGTCGACGCGTTCGACGATCTGATCGTCGTGGACTATGTCCAGCACAACCCCCAAGCTGGCAACGGATTGCAGGCCGTGAAGGACTTCTTTGCTCCGATCGGCCCGGTCGATGTCGACGTGCATCGCGTCGTCGCCGAAGGCGACCTTGTCGCTGTGCACGCGAACTACAAGACGTTCAACATGGCCGGTGTCGACATCTTTCGTCTCAACGAAGACGGGACGATCATCGAGCACTGGGACGTCCTGCAGCCCATACCGGAGACGACCGCGAGCGGCAATGACATGTTCAGCCAGCTGAGCTGACAAGCAGCCGCGGCCGGAGCGCCGCGCTAGCCGATAGGCCTCCGAGATCTACGTTTCGACATAGACCTTGGCTTCGAAGACGGTTGTCTTCGCCTCGGCAAGGGGTTTGGGTGCTGGCGGGTTTGTCACGGAGCCGTCCTCAATCGAATACTCACTCCCATGGCAATCACAGTGAATGACACCGTTGCTCACGGACGCGACTGGGCATCCCTGGTGCGTGCAGATCTTGCTGAAAGCCTTGTATTTGCCCTTGCTCGGTTGGGTCACCACGTAATCGGCGTTCTCCAAGATGACGCCGCCGCCGACCGGCACCTTGGATGTAGCCACACTTGGGCCCGTAGGGGCCTCAGCCGTCGTCGCTGACGGCTCGGGGGAAGTCGCATCGGCAGTCGGCGACGGCGTCGTTGCCGCGGACGTCTCTGATGCGGCCGGAGCAGCGGAGGGCGAGCCGCCGGGCTCCTCGGCGCAGGCGCTCAGCGCGGCGGCGCCCGCGCCGGTCAGGCCTAGGAGTCCAGCGGCTCGCAGAACGGTCCGCCGCGCGACGGCGGATGTTTCCTGACGTGGCATTTCGTCGCCGAGCTCAGACATCAAAAGCCTCCACGGTCCGCGGCGCGAGCGAGGATCGCGCAAGCAATGTCCAAGCCGCGTGAAGACGCTCTTTCGACACCAAAACGAGATAGGCCTCGATCTGGTTCGATCGATGCCGTGTCAGCTTGCTTTGACCGTCGCGCGCCTTGCTGACAGCTTGTCGGAAACCACTGCGTCAGCTCGCGTCGCTGGGACGAGCGCCGGCTGGGTCGCTCTGATGGGAACCGCCTGCCCATCGAGCAAAGGCTTGAGGAACGCCCCGGTGTAGGACTTCGCATTGGCAGCCACCTGCTCTGGCGTCCCTTCGGCGATGACCAGGCCGCCGCGCGATCCCCCTTCGGGGCCCATGTCGATCAACCAGTCGGCGGTCTTGATCACGTCGAGGTTGTGCTCGATCACCACTACGGTGTTGCCAGCGTCGACCAGGCGCGCGAGAACATCCAGGAGTTTGCGGATGTCCTCGAAGTGCAGGCCAGTTGTTGGCTCGTCCAACACGTAGAGGGTTCGGCCTGTTGCCCGTTTCTGCAGTTCACTGGCCAGCTTGACCCGCTGTGCCTCGCCGCCGGAGAGGGTAGGCGCCGGCTGGCCCAGACGTACATATCCGAGACCCACATCGACCAGGGTGCGTAGGTGCCGGGCGATTGCGGGCAGTGGAGCAAAGAACTCCAGCCCTTCCTCGATCGACATGTCCAAGATCTCGGCGATCGACCTGCCTTTGTAGTGGACCTCCAGGGTTTCCCGGTTGTAGCGGGCGCCGTGGCAGACCTCGCAGGGCACGTAGACGTCGGGCAGAAAGTTC
>JBKOZG010000424.1:0-3164 GCA_046725775.1 Actinomycetota bacterium
GGTCTCCTCGGTGGAGAGTTCCGGACGTGGCACGATCACGACGCTCGCTTCCGGGAAGAAGATCGCTGCCGAGGTCGTCATGCACTCCGCAGGTCGGCAAGGCAACACGGCGAACTTGAGCCTCGACCTCGCAGGGCTTAACACCGACAGCCGGGGACGGCTCGTGGTGAACTCGAACTATCAGACCGAGGTGCCGCATATCTACGCCGTTGGCGATGTGATCGGCTTCCCTGCCCTGGCCTCAACCTCGATGGACCAGGGCCGCCTTGCCGCGGCACACGCCTTCAATGAGCCAGCCAACGAGCTCCGAAGTCTGCAGCCGATCGGCATCTACACCATTCCGGAGATCTCGTTCTGCGGTAAGACTGAAGGAGAGCTGACTCGTGAGTCGGTTCCATTCGAGGTCGGCATCTCCCGCTATCGCGAGCTGGCGCGCGGCCAGATCATTGGGGACTCCTACGGCATGTTGAAGCTGATCGTGCATTCCGACACCCGGGAGATCTTGGGTGTACACGTCTTCGGCAGTAACGCCACCGAACTGGTGCACATCGGCCAAGCGATCATGGGCTGCGGTGGAACGGTGGACTATCTCGTCGACACAGTTTTGAACTATCCGACGCTGTCAGAGGCGTACAAAGTCGCAGCTCTTGACGTCTCGAACAAGCTTCGAGCTGTCGCGCGTTTCACGACAGAGATGGCAACCGGCGAACCCAGCATGCTCTGACGCTGGCCCAAACATCTTGGTCAGACTCGACGCAGCACGGCTACGACTTTGCCCAGGATCGTGGCGAGATTCCCATCAATTGGGTCGTACGCCGGGTTATGCGGCAGGAGCCACACCTGACCGCCGGTCTGTTTGAAGGTCTTGACGGTTGCCTCGTTATCGAGCAGAGCGGCGACGATGTCACCGTTGTTCGCCGTCGGCTGCTGGCGAACCACCACCCAATCGCCGTCACAGATCGCCGCCTCGATCATGGAGTCCCCACGCACCTCGAGTAAGAACATCGTGCCCTCGCCCACCAGCTGTCGTGGCATGGCAAAGACATCTTCGATACTTTCCTCAGCCAGGATCGGTCCACCGGCAGCGATCCGGCCCAGCACTGGAACATGCACCGGTTCAGGGAATGCGTCACCAATCCCAGTGTCGTCGCCCCCGCTGATCTGGCGAGATGTGGTGAGCTGCCTGGCCCGAGGCCGGTCCTCACCGGGCAGCAGCACTTCCAACGCACGTGGCCGGTTGGGGTCACGACGTAGAAAGCCTTTTGCCTCAAGCATCTTGAGTTGATGTGCGACGCTCGAGGAGGAGGCGAGACCAACGGCGTCGCCCATCTCTCGGATGCTTGGTGGATATCCGCGCCTGTCGACGGTTTCCTTGATGACCTCCAAGATGCGGCGCTGCCGAAGTGTCAACCCATCGGCATCGGTGGGCCCGTCCGGGAATGGCGTGAAAGACGCGCTGTCGCCGAGCTGCGCGGCCACCTCGCTTTCACGGGGCCTGCCGCGCCGTTTACTGGGTTGTGGGTACTTGGGGTCGCTTTGTGCCATAAGGCTGACGATAGAGAACTCGGTCGACAGATTCAAACATTTGTTCGAGCGTGTTGAAGATCTTGCTGGCCTTGTTCGAGTTCTTGTACCGCAGCCGGACCTGTCAGAAGCGGATGATTCACTGTTTCGCGACACACCTCGAATGTTTGTGCGAATGTCCTTGGAACCGTCAGGTCGTTGCGATACAAATTCAAACGTAGGTTCTATCGAACGTCAGTTCGATGCCTTCCTCAAAAGGAGATAGAGATGAGCGCGATCGCTGTCTTTGTACCGCAGGCCCATCACTCGGTTGAGCTGCCGCGGTCTCGTCCGACAAGCGCACAGCGGTGCACCGTGATCAGCACGGTTCCCGCCATGGCAGAACCCAAGAGCTCAGGGAACGCAGCAGGGGCCGATTGGCGGCTCACCGATCGCGGCATCGCGGTTGTTATGGTGATCGCCGCGATGATCTTGACGGCAGCAATCGCAGTGATCGGCATCACCGCCGTACGTGTCACCGGCCCGGGTGGCGATACCGGCCTCGGAGAGTCGCGCCAGGCTCAACACTGAGGCCCTCAGGTGCACAGCCTCATCCAGCGTCGTTGCTCATCTGATCGATGCAGACGGCGGTGGCTAGCAGAAGACCCTCGTCTTCGCCGGGCTTGATCTCAATGCCGTAGGTGTCGCGGACACGGAACCACCGACGCGAGACCTCGGCCACTTCATCCCCAGCACGCTCAATCTTGTACTCGTGGTCAACAATGTTGCCTTTCGCTTCCATGTATTCGCCACCCTCGACGCTGATTGAGAAGCGGTCGCGAAGCGGGGTCACCAGTGCCTTCTTCACAGTTGCGACCTGACGGCCACCGCGCTCAATGTCCATCGTGTCCTTCAGTCGGAGCTTCTTTTCCTGGACCGTGTAGAGCTCTTCCCCGCGGGGCGACTCGAGCACCAGCGTCTCGCGTATCCGCAGCGCCTTCCCATTCACCTTGAAGACACGCTCGCCCCGATCGTTCTCAATCCAGTAGTCGTCGCCGATTGCGAAGAGCTTCTCTCGCATCCGATACCTCGTGGCTTTCACTTCCTCGCGCCGGCCTCGCAACAGTGGCATCGTCGGTTCCTTTCGTCGGTGTCTCCGACGACGTTACGCCCAACGCCATCGGGCCTGGGACGCTGGTCAAGATCAAGAGCCGGGTCTGTTTAACGCATCGTTGACCACGATGGACTTCATGATCTTGTCTGCGAAGGTCTGCCGCTTGGCGTCCCACAGTGGCCAGAGATAGCCCACAACCGTAAGAGCGTCGAGGATGTGGACAAGATCGCGAATGCAGGCATTCCTCGGGCCGATCGGCGCGTTGCTCGCCTCGCCGATCAACTTGATCTTGATCACACGCTTGCCGAAAGATTGTCCTGTCTTGCCGGCGATCATCCATCGGTTGTAGGCGACCCAGATCATGCTGGCGAGCATGACGCTGAGACCGATGATCATCGCAATGGCTGGCCTCTCGAAGTCAGGAGCCGATCCGCTGGACTGGGCCAGCTCAACTACCCCAACGAGATAGCCAGCGTAGAAGATGATCAAGCCGAGATATGTCGGGCCCTGGTCGATCAGCCGCGCCCGCGCACGCTGACCCCAGCCG
>JBKOZG010000418.1:0-11511 GCA_046725775.1 Actinomycetota bacterium
TCTCCCCGCACCCGCGCGCTGCCACGCGCGCTGCCACGGATGACTTGATCTGACCGCTGATCAAAAGTGGGTGCGGACCGGGAAAACCGATTTGACGTCAGAGCTAAGAGGAACATCGCAAAGATCACCGCAGCGGCGGTCGCGACACCAAATGCCACCAGACCGCCCACCTTGTTGATCATGACAGCGACAAGGAAACAGAACAACGCGAAGCCATCGAGGCCGGGCAAGATTCCGCGTAACAGTGCCAGAACTCCAGCCTGACCAGCCTGCGCCGCCGTGAAGGCGCACACCACGCTCAGCGCGATCGGGAACGGTGCTAAAGCACCCGTGAGCGCTGGGCCCAAGGAGGCTGCCAGCCCAGTTATCAACAGTACGAGAAGTGCGGTTGCGGCCGCCCGGGCCGGCAAGTCCCATCAGGGCGTTGCCAAGAGGGGCACAGACTGCCGGCGCAGCCGGCGCAAGAGAGCACTCGCTCCGTGCAGTGCGAGCACGGCAAGCGCCAGGGCGACCCCCGCCGGTACGTCCACCTGGGACAGGGCGAAGTCCACTGCGAGTACCGCAAGCCAGCTGGCCGCCAAGGTCAACAACCAGCCGTGACGTCTGGACAAGTATCCGAACAACACCGCGAATAATGCGAGCGGCACAATGCCCAGCGTGGCGGCCCTGGCCGCTTCCGCGGCGAACCGACTGCCGTGGTCCAAGTACAAGATCAACAAGATCGGGCCCGCCACGATTGGCAACACGACCAAGATCCCGGCCACCCGAGAACCCCAACGTCGCCCTGCGAGTGAGGAAGCGACCACCAGCAAGGGTGCGAGCAGCAGCTTCAACGCCAGGAGAGTCACAGGTGTTGAGTATCCCAGGAGCTGTTCCCGGGACCCGCGTCACTCAGCCGGCGCTGGTTGATCGGCCTCCAGCAGAGCGACGAGGTGTCGCATCGTCGTCAAGGCATTCCGCAGTTCCTCGGTAGCCACTTGTGCTCCAATCCGGTTGGCGAACGGGTGCGCCACGAAGCTGATCTGGCGAATCGACCAGTACCCGGCCTCGGTGCAGGCGAGCAGCTTGGCGCGCCGGTGTGCGGGATTGGGGCGGTACTCCGCAAGATGGTTTGCGACAAGCAGATCGGCAACGCGCTGCACTCCTTGACGAGTCATTCCCATACGCCGCCCAATCGCAGCCACGGTGCGTGGCTGATCCAGGACGCCGCCAAGAACCTGCCACCAGGCTGCGGTTATCCCACCGTTTGACGCGAGCTCTTTGGCTACCTCCAACAGCCCGGCATTGAGACGGAAGGTGGTAAGGATGACCTCGGTCAGGAGTGCGCCGGCTTCAGTCTGAGGCGGCGGCTCCGGCCAGCTTTCACGCGGTGGGACGGTGCCGTTCCTCCCGGCTTGAGCAAGAGTCATGCTGCGTGCTGGGCCTGCATGAGCACCGGGAAAGCCGACGGGTCGGCCCGATGGAAAAGAGCCTCGTACGCCTCCAGCGTGCAGTCGGAGGCCAGGCTGAGACGCCGCAGAGTCGCGCAGGCAAACTGCACGGGCGACTGTGGACCAGCGGTGATGAGATCCCCGTCCACGACTGCGCGTTCGTCGACGTAATAGTCCTCGCCGGCGTATCCGGTAGCCATCAGGTATCCAGCTGCCGCGCTGGTGTGGTGGCGCGTGTCAAGGAGGCCGGCACGTGCTAGACCAGCGGTGGCACCGCAGATCGCAGCCACGGGCACACCGGCGTCCAGGAACCGTGCCGCGGCTGTGGTAAACGCTTCACCGCCCCCGGCGTCCCACATGTCGGCACCAGGCAGGATGAGCAGGTCACTCTCGGCGGGATCAAGGTCGTCGAGGATCATGTCCGGCATGATGCGGACCCCACCCATGGTCGTGATCGGCTCATGAGACTTGGAAACGGTCACGATGTTCCAAGAGCTGCCGGTGAAGCGGCTGGTGCGAAGCTCGACAAGGAGGTAACCGACCTCCCAGTCGGCGAGAGTGTCGTACAAGGCCAGATGCGCGGTGGAAGTAGTCATAGACAATATGTTGTCAAATTGGCAGCATATTGTCAAACACCACACCTGAAGGAGGAGCACTATGCATGAAGCCGACGTACTCACAGCCGAAGGGCGGGTGCTTCACGCGTACGACGTGGGTCCGACAGAACGCTCGGACGAGCTGGTCGTGCTGTGGCTGCACGGCACCCCCAACACCGGGGCTCCGCCCGCGCCGCTGTTCGAGGCCGCTCGTTCCCTTGGTATCCGCTGGATCGGCTATGACCGACCCAGTTACGGCGGCTCGACTCCTCATCCCGACGCGAGCGTCGCGAGTGCAGCTGCGGATGCGCGCCGGATTGCCGATCAGCTGGGCATCGGCCGATTCACTGTCTTCGGCCACTCTGGTGGCGGGATGCGCGCCCTCGCCTGTGGCGCCTTGCTTCCGGACAGGGTGCTTGCGGTTGCCAGCGTCTCCTCGCAGGCGCCCTGGCCCGCCCCAGGACTCAACTACTTCGCGGGGATGTCGGACGGCACTGCGCGCGAACTGCGAGCTGCCGTTCGGGGGCGAGCCGCGCTTGAAGAGGTCCTAGCTTCGAATGAGTTCGATCCCCAGTCGTTCATTCCGGCGGATTATGCGGCGCTCGAGGGCAATTGGTCGTGGTTCAACGGCATCGTCGCGGCTGCCACAGCCAATGGGTTTGACGGCATGGTTTCCGATGATGTCAGTGCCATGGCTCCGTGGGGCTTTGATCTTGCAGAGATCAGCGTGCCGACATTGATCATGCACGGCACAGCTGACCAAATGGTGCCGAGTTCACACGGTGAGTGGCTCGCAGCACGCTGTCCAACAGCGGAACTGCGGCTGCTCTCTGGCGAGGGTCACATCTCGGTGCTCAACTCCGCAGCGGGCGCATTGGCCTGGCTTCGCCAGGTCGTCACTGCCTGCTCCTAGGCTGCAGCGGTGGGCTGGCCAAAGTGGCAGGTAACCGAGGTTATCAGTCGGCGTCCGCAAGTACGGGTGAACCAGTTGGGTTACCTGCCCGGCCGACCGAAGCAGGCGACACTCATATCCGATGCCCAGGACCCGGTCCCCTTCGCGATCCGCGACCGGGATGGGGTCGTCGTCTACACCGGATTCTCCCGACCCTGGTCGGTACGGCCAGAGACAACATCCGGCCGGAACGTTCATGTTCTGGACTTCACCGGCCTCACCATGCAGGGAGCTGGTTTCCAGATTGAATCGGCCGATCAGTCCGGCCACCCCTTCGAGGTGACAAACAGCGTTTACAACAGGCTGAGAGCTGATGCTCTCGGCTTCTTCTATGTGATGCGGTCGGGCACACCGATCTTGGACAACGTTGCGCCCGGCTATGGCCGACCCGCTGGCCATGCCGGACAGCCTCCGAATCGGGGGGACTCCGCGGTACCCGCCTGGACCGGGGTCGAGGCGCGGCGGCTTTATCCGGGATGGCGTTGCGAGGGCACTTTTGACGTTTCGGGTGGCTGGTATGACGCGGGCGACTACGGCAAGTACGTCACAAGCGGCGCGATTGCGGTGTGGCAGCTCCTCAGCACGCTAGACCTGCTCAGAAGATCCGATTCCTCGTTGCCCATCCGCGAGTTCGCGGACTTGATCCGGCTTGAGTGTCGCTGGCAGCTCGACTGGCTGATGCGGATGCAGGTACCTCCGGGCGATCCGCTGTCCGGGTTGGCTTTCCACCGTGTGCACGGCACGCAGTGGTCGCCGATGCCGGGCTGGGCCCACGAGGACCCGACCGAACGAGTACTGCATCGACCGTCCACCGCGGCGACCTTACACCTGGCCGCTGTTGCCGCAAAGGGCGCTCGGCTGGTCCACGCTGCCGACCCTGCGTACATGCGAAAGCTGTTGCAAACTGCCCGCACCGCGTACCAGGCGGCTCGGCGCCATCCACACCTCATCGCACCTGACGACCACGCCCGATTCGGCGGCGGTCCGTACGCCGACGACGAGCTGGAGGACGACTTCTACTGGGCGTCTGTCGAGCTCTGGCTGACCACAGATGAGGAGTTCTACCGCCAGGAGGTGCTGTCCTCGGCCGTGCACGTGGCAGACGCATTCGACCCGGCCGGCTTCGACTTCGACCGGGTGGCAGCCGTAGGCCAGCTCGATCTGGCACTGGCCGGTAGGCACCTCGTCGACTACGACCGAGTGGTCGAAACTTTGCAACTCGGCGCCGATCGACTCTTGGAGTTGCAGCGCCATCAGCCGTGGGGTCAGCCCTACGCGCCGACCGGGGGGTGGCACTGGGGGTCCAACGGCAGGATCCTCAACAACCTCGTGGTGCTGGCAGTGGCACACCTGGTTTCAGGTGCTTCCCACTATGCAGATGCAGTCGCGACAGGGATGGACTACCTGCTTGGGCGGAATGCTCTCGGTCAGAGCTACATCACCGGGTACGGCACCGACTACAGCTGCCACCAGCGGACCCGCCAGTTTGGCCATGACCTCAATCCAGCGTTCCCGCCACCGCCACCGGGCGCACTGGCTGGTGGCGCGAATTCTCGACCGGCCCCGGATTTTCCCTACGACCCTCGCCTGCTCGGACTTCCACCGCAGTGCTGTTACCTCGACGAACCCACCTTCGAGGTCACCAACGACATCTGCATTCGCTGGAATGCACCTCTGGTCTGGGTCGCCACCTACTTGAGCACGGTGAACGACCAAGGCTAGGAGCCAGCGTTACTCGTTCCCGCCCTCCAACTGCTGGGCTGCGTCGAGCCGACGCCGAGCTTCCGCCAGCGCGTTCACCGCATCCCGCTGCCACGACTGCGCCTCGGCAAGATGCCTCTGAGCCGTGACCCTGTCCCGGCGCGCTTCGATCCGCTTGGTGTCCAGGGAGCTCACCGCGTCATCGGCCGCCTCAAGCGCCGCCTCTGCGTCCGCGAGGTCGAACTCGGACTGCCAGTGCGCAGCCTCGGCGGCTACAAGCTCCTCCTCCGCTAATCGCAGCTCACGGAGTGCGTCCTGGCCACTGCCGGGCGCTGGAGGGAGATCGTTGTCCTCTATCGACGGCCGGTCGGTCACCTCGACGAGCTCGACGGTCCAGCGACCGCCGACCGCACGCCGCTGCCGCCGTGCTTCCAACTCGTCCTCGACCGGAGGAGCATCGATCTCAGCCGCTACTTCGGCCGGTACCTCAACCGGCATCACTTCGACAATTGACCTGCTCTGTAGGGCATTGCGGGGCCGCGGCCCGAAGCCGCTGTGCGAGAGCGGTCGCACCAAACGGCCGTTGCGAATGGTCAGCGCACCCGCGAGATCGACCAGAGCGGCCTGCAGCGTCGCCTCCACCTCCGACAGCACCGTGGGAGTCAGCCGCACGCCTGCCTCGGCGGCATGGGCCCGAGCCCGATCCAACAGGTCAGCGATCAACTGCCGGCGTTGCTCTGCGAGATTTCGCAACTCTGTACGGGCCAACCCGGTCTGGGCATCGCGCAGCTCTCGGCCCAACGCCGACAGGCGCTGCATTGCCCTGGAATCGTTGGCCAATAGATTCACCAGCCACGCGCTGCGAGTCGGGCGGCGAAGTTGCCGCAGCCGTTCGGCAACATCTCGGCTACCGGCTGCCCTGGCCTGCCGTACCAACTCGTTCCGGGCGGTTACGAAATCAGCTGGTGGGAGCACGTAGAGCTCACGGACGATCTCGTCCAGCTCGCGCCCGATCATTTCCACACTCATCCCCGGGTAAATCTAACGTGACCACTGGCTGGCCGGGAAAACCGGGGTTACGACGCGACCGCGAACTCCGGCTCTTCAAGGAGGCAGCAGCCACCCAGCACCGCGATGCAGTCGACGATGAACGCGTGCCGGAGCAGATCCGGAAGTTCGCACGCGGCTTCCGTGCAGTCGATCGTGCGGTCATCATGCACGACCAGCGTGCCGTGGCAGTGGTCGACCTCTAGGTCGCAGTCCGAACACCCGCTCATGCCGTAGTTGCTACCAGCTGGCACAGCCAGAAATGCGTTTTTGCGTCAGCGTGTCGCGGATCGGCGGGGGATTTTGGTGTCAGCCTCGCTTCTTCGGCGCGTCGGCTCCGGGTGCTGTCTGAGCTGGCTTCTTTTGCTTCTTTTTGGCCGCGCCGCTAGTCGGTGCGGTCCGCCGTCGTCCCCCGTTACCCGTCAGGCGCCGTTGCTTGGCAGCCTCGATGCTGTCTCGCAGGGCGCTCAGCAGGTCGGGTGATGCCGCTCCCGGACGGGCATCCTGGGTCACGGTGCTCCCTGTCGCTTTCGCATCGATCAGGGCGGTCAGCGTCTCTCGATGTACGTCTCGATATCTGCCCGGGTCCAGCTGCTCATCCGACAACGAGTCAATCAGCGCCTCAGCCATGGCAAGTTCCTGGCTTGGCATAGACCACTCGTCGTCGTCTGCCAGGAACGGGAACCGAGGCTCCCGGACCTCATCCGGCCAGAGCATGGTCGCAAGGATGAGCACATCGTCGTGAACCCGCAACACAGCGACGATCTCGCGATCACGGAGCGTGACCTTTGCGACTGCGACACGACCTTGCTTGCGAAGCGCGTCGCGCAGCAGCCGGTATGCCTTGGCGCCCTGCGGTTCGGGCTCGACGTAGTAGCTGCGGTCGAGGTAAATCGGATCGACGGCAGGTATCGGCAGAAACGAGACAACCTCGATCGAACGAGACGTTTTGGCCGGCAGCATGGCGAGGTCGACTTCGCTGAGCATGACTATCTCGCCGGTTGCCGACTCGTAGCCACGGCCTATCTCCTCGTACGGCACTTCGGCACCGTCAACGGAGCAGACCCGCTTATACTGCACGCGGCCGCCGTCACTGACGTGGATCTGATGTGAGGGAACGTTCTTGCTCTCGGTCGCGACGTACAGCCGAACCGGGATCGTCACCAATCCGAAGGAGATGGTGCCTCTCCATACCGTCCGCATCGCCGCATCCTCCGATCGCGTGAGTGACCCATCCGTCTCTACCGTCACACTCTTTCCCTCCATTGTCACCGCCGCCTGTGGATATGTGCCACTCGGGTTATTCAGTGACTCTCGACCCGACGGGAGCGGCCGACTCGACCGTCCGCGGCAGCTGAATTGCCAGAACCGCTGCGGCGACCGCCAGCGCGAAACCGGCGGCGGACTGCACGATCGGCAGCAAGAAGCCGGAGATAGCGAACAGTGGGAGGAGCACTGCATAGGCCACGCCGACCGCGCGCAGTCGGCGGTGCGTGCGTGCGATCGCTGTGCCGAGCACGATCGCGGAAGCGATGAGCAGAATCGTCGCACCGCCCGCGGTTGCGATGAGCGCTGGTCCGTAGGCCGTGTCGGCATTCAGGGCCGGCATTCCTTCCACGCCAGCGAGGTGGGCGCGTCCGATGCCGGGCTGGACGAACGCGGCACTCCCGAAGGCGGCAGACAGGTAGATATTCGCGACAGTGGTTAGGACAAGTCCCGCGACGGCGAGTCCGGCCGCCCGACCGGAGATCAGGTACGCGGTTACAGGCACCACGCCGAGCACAGCCAGCGCAGCACCCAGAATGCTGGCACCCAGATGACTGACGAGGAACACGTCGGTCGTGATGTAGCGGGCGTACGCGTCAAAGTCGGCGACGGGCGGCTGGTGGGTAAGCGTGCTGAGCCCAAGCAGGAACCCGTACGCGGGCAACAGCCAAAGGCCGATCCGCGCTGCGCGGCCGGGCGGCATCACGGCGTTATTCAATCAGCTGGAGCCCAGGCTGGCGAGGATCGCCCGGCCGAGCTCTTTGGGTCGTGTGAATTGCGGCCAGTGGCCCGTAGGCAGATCGATGTATTCGACATTGCGGACCTTCGCGAGCTCCTGTACGTAGCCATGTCCCTGTTCGATCAATTCCTGAAGCATCGCGCTCGGGAACTCGCACGAGATGACAGTGATGGGGACGTCGTAGCGGCGATCGTCGGAGAGCTGCTGCGGGTCCCTCGCTACATGTACGGGCGCTGGGATGGCACGCTCGCGGAACCTCCCACGCAGCTCGTCGTCGAGGTCGATGAGGTCTTCGGAGTCAAAGAGTGACCAATCAGGCAGCGGAACATCGCCGTTCTCAGCCGGAAACCCGTCATTGATCACGCCGCCCTCGCCGAGGGGAAGGCTGTCGACGTACACGACGCGGGCAACCCGGGTCGGCCGCGCATCGACAGCGGCATGGGCTATCGCGCCACCACCGGAGTGTCCAACGAGTACTACTACCTCGCCGTCGGCCGAATCGAAGGAGTCGATCACTGCAACAACCGCCTCAACTTGGTCCCGCAGTGTGATCTTGGAGCGGTCCGCGTCTCTTGACTCCATCCCGGGCAATGTCAGCGCGTCTGTCTTATGCCCTGCCTGCTGGAGGAAGGGCACGACCTCGTCCCATGATGAGCCGTCGAGCCACAAACCGGGAATCAGAACGATGTCCATCGCCCAAGGCTAACCAGGCCCACCGACAGGCAGTCCTTGCCAAGCGATGTTGCTAGCGGACGGCGCCCTGGCTGCGCTGGACCACGCTGACGGACTGAGGGCGGTTCGCTGTCGGAGAACATCGGTAGGCCGGGAAGAAACTCGCCCGCGAAAGCCTTGAGTCAATGACGCTCAACTTATGAGTGACTTGTTTGGAAGGCGAATTTGATGTCGACAACCCGGCTACCTGTCCTTTTCCTCACCGACCTCGTCGTACTGCCCGGCATGGTGCTACCGATCGAGCTAGACGACGCCGCCCGCGCAGCGGTGGATGCGGCGAAAGCCCACAGCGATGACACACTGCTCGTTGCTCCCCGCCTCGAGGACCGCTACGCCTCTTTCGGTGTCGTGGCCACGATCGTGCAACTCGGCCGGCTGGCCACCGGAGAACCAGCCGCGGTGATCAAGGCGGAGCGCAGAGTCAAGATCGGCTCAGGAGTCTCGGGCCCTGGCACCGCGCTCTGGGTTGAGGCTGAGGAACTCCCCGAGCAGGCGGGCGATAGCGATGAGGTTCGGAAGCTCGCTGCCGAATACAAGGGACTCGTCATTGCCACCCTGCAGCGCCGCGACGCCTGGCAGGTGATCGACACCGTCAACCGGGTCACCGATCCCTCGACCCTGGCTGACCTGGCCGGATACGCGCCATGGCTGAGTGACGAACGGAAGCGGCAGCTGCTGGAAACTCCGGATGTCATGGAACGGCTCACCGCGCTGATCGAGTGGACCAAGGCGTACATCGCCGAGACCGAGGTCAACGAGAAGATCGCCGACGACGTGCGGGAGGGCATGGAGAAGAGTCAGCGCGAGTTCCTGCTGCGCCAACAGCTGAATGCGATCCGCAAGGAACTGGGCGAGGACGAGCCGGACGGTACACAGGACTACCGAACCCGTGTTGAAGCGGCCGACCTGCCCGATGACGTTCGCAAGGCGGCACTCCGAGAGGTCGGCAAACTCGAGCGAGCCAGCGACCAGAGTCCTGAGTCCGGCTGGATCCGTACCTGGTTGGACACCATCCTCGAGTTGCCTTGGAACACCAAGACCACCGACTCGACTGACATCACTGCCGCGCGTGAGGTGTTAGATGCTGACCACCACGGTCTCGAGGACGTCAAGGATCGGATCGTGGAGTACCTCGCGATCCGCGCCCGCCGCGCGGATCGCGGGCTGGAGGTCATCGGCGGTCGTGGCTCGGGGGCGGTGATGGCGCTGGTCGGTCCGCCTGGTGTGGGTAAAACCTCGCTCGGAGAATCGGTCGCGCGCGCGTTGGGCCGCAAGTTCGTGCGTGTCGCCCTTGGTGGCGTACGCGATGAAGCCGAGATCCGCGGTCACCGGCGCACCTACGTGGGCGCTCTCCCGGGCCGGATCGTGCGGGCGATCACCGAAGCTGGATCGATGAACCCGGTTCTGCTGCTCGACGAGATCGACAAGGTCGGTTCCGACTATCGGGGCGACCCGGCAGCTGCCCTGCTCGAGGTACTTGATCCCGCGCAGAACCACACTTTCCGCGACCACTACCTGGAGGTGGACCTTGACCTTTCCGACGTGTTGTTCCTAGCGACGGCCAACGTCGTCGAGACGATTCCACAGGCACTTCTTGATCGCATGGAGCTGGTGAGCCTCGACGGCTACACCGAGGACGACAAAATCGCCATTGGACGGCAGTTCCTGCTCCCCCGGCAGTTGGAACGCGCGGCTCTGACCGCCGATGAGGTCACGGTCAGCGACGACGCCTTGCGGGAGATCGCAGCGAGCTATACCCGGGAGCCCGGCGTACGTCAGATGGAGCGATTGCTCGCGAAGGTGCTTCGCAAGGCAGCGACGAAGCTTGCTCACGGAACCGCCCAGCCGGGCTTCGTGATCGAGCCGTCCAACTTGCGTGAATACCTTGGGCGGCCGCGATTCACGCCAGAGGCGCATGAGCGCACGTCGGTTCCTGGTGTTGCGACCGGTCTGGCTGTGACTGGACTCGGCGGCGATGTCTTGTTCGTCGAGGCGTCGGCCTTGGACGGCACCTCGCACGGCTCAGGATCAGGCAACCTGACGCTGACGGGCCAGCTGGGCGAAGTGATGAAGGAGTCGGCGCAGATCGCACTCTCCTACGTACGCGCGCACGCCGAACAACTCGGGATCACCGACCCGTCGATCTTGGATCGGCACGTCCACATCCACGTTCCTGCGGGAGCGGTTCCCAAGGACGGCCCCTCGGCCGGCGTCACCATGGTGACTGCTCTCACCTCTATGGCGCTCGGCAGGCCGGTACGCTCCGATGTCGGCATGACCGGGGAGGTCACGCTGAATGGACGCGTGCTACCGATCGGTGGCGTGAAGCAGAAGCTGCTGGCGGCTCAGCGGGCAGGACTCACCACCGTCTTCGTACCGATGCGGAACGAGCCCGATCTTGACGATGTGCCGGCGGATGTGCTTGAGACGATCACAGTCATCCCGACTACCGACGTGGCGGAGCTGGTCGCTCAGGCCATCGAATCGATCTCGGCCGGGAACGACACCCGAGTCGCTGCCTAATCTGCTTCGCTCACTGAGTTACGTGGGGAAGGCTGATCTTCGTCGTGCGTGGACTTCACCAGACTAGCGACGGTCGTGATGGTGAGAGTGACGACGATCACCGTCAACGAGACCCAGATGGGAATCTCACCATCCCATGGCGCCCAGTCCGCAAGATGGTAGGAGTGCAGCGCATGCAAGATCAGCTTGATGCCAATGAACCCCAAGATGATTGACAGGCCAACCGACAGGTAGACGAGCCTCCTCAGCAACCCACCGAGCAAGAAGTACAGCTGCCGTAGGCCCATCAGGGCGAACACATTGGCGGTGAATACCAGATACGGCTCCTGGGTCAGCCCGTAGATCGCCGGGATGGAGTCGAGCGCGAAGAGAAAGTCTGTGCTGCCTAAAGCGATGATCACGATGAGCATTGGAGTGATCATTCGCTTGCCGTTCTCCACCACAGTCAACTTCGTCCCGCGGTACTCCTTTGTTGCGTTGAACCGGTGTCTCACGAACCGTAAAGCCGGGTTGTCGGGAGGCTCG
>JBKOZG010000222.1:0-6200 GCA_046725775.1 Actinomycetota bacterium
GGCGTCATGGTGAGGCGCTCCTGAACGACCTGCCGCGCGCGGATCGGATCTGTGCCCGGCTCGAATGTCATTTCCATCGACGACAGTCCCGGGATGGTTCGGGACTCGAGCTTGGCTAGCCATGGGATCCCGTTGAAGAACTCGTTCTCCATTGGGTTGGTGATCAGGTTCTCGACTTCCTCGGCCGACAAACCGAGCGCCTCCACCTGCACGTCCACCCGCACCGGACTGAAGTCCGGCAAGGCCTCCACCGAGCTGTTGCGAATCTGCACGAAGCCGAAGGCCATCAGGGCCACGGCGACTGCAAGGACCAGACGTTGGTACCTAAGGCTCGACCCGACGATCCATCGCATCATTGCCGGAGACCTTTCGTTAGACGGCGGAGAACAGGTGGGGGAGCGATTCTGATCGAATGATGTCGACGCCGTCGACCCCATTCAGCAAGTCGGCTTCTGGGGGGACGGTGATCAGCTGCTCGACCTCCACCGCCGAGAAGACGAACGCCTCGGTCTGGATCTCCGCGTACGGTGGGCTGGACTCTCGCAGCACCTCCACAGATGTGCCGCGAAGTTGCACAATGCCGGCGGCCAGGACACCGATGGCCGCCGCCAAGATCAAGAGGCGGAACCTCATAACCCCTGCTAAGAAACGCGCCACGGCTCACCTAACACTGGCTGGAGACTTACACAGCGTCCCCCGCGCGCGCTGGCGAATCATTTTGAGATTCTGATAAGGATTCCATACTTTCGCGGATGCGGCCCGACCAAATTGATTACGATTTGGGAACGCTTTGAATTCTTGGTCGAGCCGGGATTTTGAAGGCATCCGCGGCATTTTTGGCATGCAAGCTGCCGCCCAAACGTGGCTCGTCACCGATCGAGTGCCCATCCAAGAACGCAGTTGAACTGCTCAAATGTGGCCTGGCGTTGAACGCAGTTGAACTGTTCAAATGTGGGCCTGGCGTTCTGGTCTTATCCGTGGTCATCCACCGCACCGCAGAGGTAAGGCGGATGGAACTGGGCTACGTAAGCATTGCCCAGCAGACACGCCGCGTTCGGCGTGAAGTTCCCACAGTCTGGGGTTATCGCTAGGGCTGTGTCCGGATGAGCTCGTCGAGGATATATGGCTCTCTTGGTTCTGGGCGTGTCACAAGATCAACCACAGTCTTTACACACGCGATTTGATCGCGAATGGCGCCTCGCAACCACGCCATGGTGTGCTCCCTGGCCGAATCGTCGCCGACACCTGTCGCGTCGATACCCAACGCGCGACACGTCGCCACCGCACGGACAAGGTGGTAAGTCTGCGTGACGATGATCAATTGTGAGAAATTGAAGATTCGCTTGACCCGCAGGCATGACTCGTAAGTGTCGAAGCCACCTGAGTCGGCAATCACCTTCTCCGCAGGCAAACCGGCCTTAATCAAGTAATTGCGCATCGCAAGCGGCTCATCAAACTCGGGCGCCAGGTGATCGCCCGAGACGATGATCATCTCGACCAATCCGGCATCATAGAGGCGCTTAGCAAGATCAAGACGGGCGGCAAGGAATCCTGACGGTGTGCCGTCTGGGTTAACCTGCGCTCCGAGCACGAGGGCCACTGGTGCCGCCGGCACATCGGACTCGGTATAGATGTGGCCTGCCGCTGTTGACCGCACAAAGCTGACCGCGGCCGCCAGCGTGGCCAGTCCGACCATCCCAATGCCAAGCAGCAGCCAAGACAATTTCACAAACTGGTGCTTGCCGGACACGCGTTGCTTGGGTGCGGGCACGCCCTCAATGGTAAATGCATCGATTGATGGACCTTCCTTGTATGGCTAAGTAAGGAAGGATTCTGCAGCTCTTGGATAGTTATGCACGCTATCTGGATACTGCGAAGGCTCACCGCGACGACGCATTTGACCATTGTGGGTCCGTTCGGCTTGGGTAAGTCAGACGGGTTTGGGCCATGTTTCAGCGCTCGTACGTGGCACGACACAATGAGGCTGTGCCGGAGGGAGACACCGTCTGGCGGGTATGCCAGCGGCTGAACGAGGTACTTGCTGGCCGCATGCTGACCCGATCCGAGTTTCGCGTGCCCTCCTTGGCGGAGACCGATTTGACCGGCGTTGCCGTCCGGGAGGTGACCTCGCGCGGCAAGCACCAGCTCTTTCGCTTCAGCAACGACCTCACGTTGCACACCCACTTCAGGATGGACGGTGCTTGGAAGATCTACCCTCATGGGCGGCGCTGGAGCGGTGGGCCCGCGTTCGAAATCCGGGCCGTACTCGCCACTGGTGATCATGATGCGGTGGGATACCGGCTTCCTGTCATCGAGTTGGTTCCAACGGCGGAGGAGGACACAGTCGTCGGGCATCTCGGGCCAGACCTGCTTGGCCGCGACTGGAACCTCGACGAGGCGGTGAAGCGGATCGCTGCTGAGCCGGACCGCCCGATTGGTGAGGCATTGCTGGACCAGCGGAACCTGGCCGGTCTTGGCAACTTCTATCGAGCAGAGCTGCTCTTCCTCCATGGCGCACATCCGCGTACGCCGGTCCGTCAAGTCCGCAACCTGCGGCGCATTGTGGAGCGCGGACAGCTGCTGCTCCAGGCAAACCGCTGGCGACCGGAACAGTCAACTACCGGTGATCTGCGACCCGGTAGGCGTAGCTACGTCTACCAACGATCAGGGCAACCCTGTCGCCGCTGCGGAACACCGATCCGTACTGAGGAGCTCGGGCCGCCGGGCGAGGAAAGGCGCAGCTACTGGTGTCCACGCTGCCAGCCGGGTCCATGAGTGGTGCCATTCTGCTGCTGGCAAGATCCACTGCTGGCAAGATCCGCTGGAAGCTCCCGAACGGTCAATGTAAAGGGCTCCCTGTTGTCGGTCTGAAAGCCCTTGCCGCCCAGTGAAATAATCTCCCCTTGTGTCCTCACTTTCCTCGCTTTTGAGCGCCCGGATTGAATCCGTCGCCGGCATTGACCCGGAGCTCCGGCCTGCCACTAAGCCACAGTTCGGCCATTACCAGTCGAACGTGGCGCTGCGCTTGGCCAACAGCGAACGCAGATCACCGCGTGAGGTTGCTGCGGACATCGTGGCCAGGTTGCAGATTGCCGACATGTGCGAGGCGCCCGAAATCGCTGGTCCCGGATTCATCAACTTACGACTGCGAACTGACGTGCTGACTCAGGCAGTAACCGACCAGCTCGCCGACCCGTATTCAGGCGTGTCACAGGTTTCGAAGCCTCACGTTGTGGTGATCGACTACTCCGCTCCCAACGTGGCGAAACAAATGCACGTCGGACACTTGCGCTCGACGGTGATCGGTGATTGCCTGCGTCGTGTCATCACCGGCGTCGGCCACCACGTGATTGCGCAGAACCACATTGGCGACTGGGGCACCCAGTTCGGGATGCTGGTTGAGCACATCCTCGACGAAGGCATCGACGCTTCGAGCCTGACGCTGCCGGAAGCCGACGAGCTCTACGCCCGAGCCAGTGCGCGCTTCCGTGCCGATGAGGACTTCGCCGAGCGCGCCCGGCGCCGCGTTGTCGCTCTCCAGGCCGGCGACGAGGTAACGCGTGAGATTTGGCACCAGTTGATCAACATCTCACTCGTCGGCTTCAATGCGGCATATCGGCGGTTGGGCGTGCTGCTCACCGATGATGATCTTGCTGGGGAATCGACGTACAACGATGAGCTTTCCTCGCTGGTCGCTGAGCTGGAACGCGACGGAACGGCGGTCATCGACGACGGGGCGTTGTGCGTCTTTGTCGATGGCTTCGCGGCTCCCATGATCGTACGCAAGCGCGATGGCGGTTTCGGCTATGCAGCAACGGATCTGGCAGCGATCCGGCGCCGGGTACGCGACCTTCATGCCAACCGGATCATCTATGTCGTGGACGCACGGCAGTCTGATCATTTCGATCTGGTGTTCGCGGTGGCACGTAAGGCGGGCTTCCTGCGCGACGATGTGATCACCGAACATGTTGCGTTCGGCACCGTCCTGGGTACCGATGGCAAGCCGTTCAAGACCCGCGAGGGCACAGCGGTGAACCTCAATACATTGCTCGACGCCGCCGAGGCACAGACCGCGCCGCCGGTCGCGCTCGCCGCAATCAAGTACGCCGACTTGTCCAACGGGCTGAATAGGGACTACGTCTTTGACGTCAGTCGGATGGTGCGAACCACAGGCAACACCGGGCCATATTTGCAGTACGCGCACGCCCGAGTGACCCAGGTCTTGCGAAAGGGTGCCGCCCGCGGCTATGGCGAGCAGTCGAAGGTGCTGACGCTGGAAGAGCCGGCAGAACAGACGCTGGCGTTGCTGCTCATCCGGTTCGGAGACATCGTGGACGACGTAGCAAGGACTCTTCAGCCGCACCGGTTATGCAACTACCTCTATGAGTTGTCGGGTGCCTTGGCCATCTTCTACGAGCAATGTCCAGTGCTGCAGTCCTCAGGTGCTGTCCGGGATTCGCGGCTAGCGCTGTGCCTGGCCACCAAACGAGTGCTGGCCGACGGGCTCACCATGCTGGGAATCGAGCCTTTGGAACGGATGTAGTCGCTGTCACGTTCGCACCTCAGGACGAAAACTGGGTTAACCCACTTTGCAGTTGCTTTACATACGTTGCAACATGTGCAAAGCGCCAGAAGAGTGGGTTAACCCAGTTTCCGACAGGCGCTGAAGCTTCCGCTACCGGAGCTGGTCAGGGTGAATCTGGCGGTCAGCGGCGAGCCAGGCTGCGCCGACGATGCCAGCAGTATTCAGCAGCTTGGCCGGGACGACCTCAGCGTTGAGCTTGAGCTTGGGGATGAACTTGTCGGAGTTCTTGCTTACGCCACCACCGATGACGATCAGGTCTGGCCACAGCAGGGCCTCCAGCCGCTCGTAGTAGCGCTGGAGTCGGGGGACATATTCACTGAAAGAAAGGCCCTCCCTCTCCCTGGCGCTGGCGGCGGCACGAGTCTCAGCGTCACGGCCGTCGATCTCGAGGTGGCCCAGCTCGGAGTTGGGGACCAGCACACCGCGGTAGACAATCGCGCTGCCGATTCCAGTGCCGAGTGTGGTCATGATCACCAGGCCCGGATGACCCTTTGCCGCACCATAGTGCACCTCGGCGATGCCGGCTGCGTCGGCGTCGTTGACAAGCAGAATTTCGCGGCCAAGGCGATCCTCGAAGATCTTCTCGGCATCGGCGTCGATCCACGACTTGTCGATGTTCGCGGCCGTGCGGGTCTTGCCGTGAGTCACAACGGCAGGGACAGTGACGCCGATCGGCCCATCCCCAATGATGTCGGCGAACTTGTCCACGATCTCAGCGACGACGGCTGCGACATTCTTCGGTGTCGACTTCTGAGGTGTGGTGATGCGAAGTCTCTTTGTCGTGAATTCGCCGGTCGCAAGGTCGACGGGTGCTCCCTTGATCCCGCTGCCGCCGATGTCGATGCCGAGCACGGGCTTGCTTCGTACCGTTTCTTCGCTCATGCTCGCGAGCCTAGCGATATCGGGCCGCCTGGGGGAGAGCCTGATTCGGGTACGCCATCATTGAGGTCCGGCAGGGCGACTCAGCTGGCGCACGCACCAGGCATACAGCTTCGGGTCGAAGGCGTATGCGTTGGAGAAGTAGAAGCCGTAGAAGCGTCGGTATACATCGATCCATCCGACGATCGCACGCCCGTGCCGTTCCACGGCGACCGCCTCCAGCCAGGCCGCATCTGCGGCGGCGTCGGGATACGGCTCGAGCTCGAGGAAGATCAATGCGCCAGCAAGGTCCATCAATGGGTCGGCATGTACCGTGTGCGGGCTGAAGTCCGCGATTCCGGTGACAACTGGTCCCTGCGGGCCTTGGCTGAGGTACGCGTTGGGCGGACAGACGTCACCGTGGACGATCGCTGGTGCGACGGACCGCTGCGCCAGGGCGGCATGTAGCTGGTTCCAGACATCGGCGACCTCGGGGACGTCGCGTTCCAACTGATCTTGGCTGACTTGCGTGGGTCCGCTCAGCATGCTTGAGAGCAGCTCAACAAGTGTGCTGAACTGCTGCGGCGCACCATCGCCGATCAGCCGCGCGAATCCGGGCACGGGACTCTGCAGTTGTTGCAATCGCTCGGTCGCATCGAGGAAGGTGATCAGCGCCGCTCGGCGTTGGGTTATATCGGCATGCTGCAGCCAACCCGAGAAGTTTCGACCCGAGAACCGGCGATCCACAGTGAAGAAC
>JBKOZG010000350.1:0-10612 GCA_046725775.1 Actinomycetota bacterium
GGAGCAGCGGGTCATGGCTGAGGCGGAGGAGGATCCGCACGAGTTCCTGAGCCAGCTGTTCGCAGCTCGCCATGAGCTGTTAACGATCAAGACGATGGCCGAGCAGGGCAGCGAGATCTATCGGCGGGCAATCAAGCTGACCCGATTTGCACCCCCCGAAGGGCTGGAACTGATGCAAGACGTGCTCGACCAGTACGAGACCGTCGCCCATATCAGCGACTCGCAGCTGCGGTTTTTGATAGGCGTTACTGAGTTCTATCGTGCGCGTACCGACACCAAGATGGCCATTGCCGCCGAGCGCCTCGCCGTCATCGCGGCTGTCACCCTGCCCATCACATCGCTGTCTTCAGTGGTCGGCATGAACGTGATCGTCAACGAGTCCACGCACTGGGTATGGCTAGCCATCCTGCTATTGATCATGCTAATCATCTCGTTGATCTTGCTGCGCTGGAGCCGCAAACAGGGTTGGTGGTGATAATCCGGGGCAGCGCAGGCTGTTGTAGGCGGAATGGGGTGCCCCGCGGGGTGTGTGTCTCCGGCGCGTAGCGGCCCGCAGAGCAGCAGCCGGGTGTGACATGCGGAGCGGAGCGCCGCTTGATACTGAACAGGAGGGTTCGGCGACAGACCACCGAAATACATCTCCGGCGTCGTGATGGGGTCGGGAGGTGAGGTTTCAGCGGCTCGGGCCGAAACCGGGAGGCGGTGCCGGCGCGGGTGGCTGCCGGTCCAGTGACGTCGTGATGGTGCGCAGGGTTGTCGGGACGGATTGGCCGCTTGCGGGTCCTGGTTCGGCGTTTGTGGTAGCTGGTCGAGGATGCGCCACCAGAGGGCTGCCGCGGGGTGGTCGTCGGGTAGGGGTCCGGCGGCGGCCGCTGATCGCACGAGTAGGGTGGCGTCGAAGCCGGCCTTGGTGAGGTTGATTAATCTTTCTTCCAGTTCTGGCAGGAATGGGTCCGCGGTCACACTGGGGACCTCTGTGGCGAGCAGCAGGCGCCATCGCTCATCTGCGTTGGTATCTGCGAGTTGCGTGTCGAGTTGCTGTTGGAAGATTCGGGTGGCGTAGCCGAGCTGGGATGGCCCCGTGGGTCGCAGGTCGCCGGGGTCAACCTGGGTCGCGGCGCGCCACACCTGTACGTCGGCGATCAACTCGGCAGGCAGGAGAGCATGCGGCCAGGCTGCCCAGGCCGGCGCTTGATCTGCTGCGTTGCGGCGGAGCTGGTCGGCGAGCTGAGCAACCAGGTGTGATCGGGCGTCCAGGTAACGCCCCCATTGGGGGTCGGCTGCGATGCGGTCGGGGATGCTCGGCAGCCACGGCAGGGGACCGTGTTGACCGCTGAGCGGGCTGGTGTCCTCCAGACGCCAGTCCAACACCGCGGCTCGGTCATCGGCGCTGCCCAGCTCTCTAGCGTCGCATGCGGTGAGCAGGCGTTCATGCGGGTCGGCGCCGTCGACGGCGAGGAGCAGCAGATGGGCCCGCAGGGTCGGCCATGCCGGTTCGTCGGTTAACCCGGGCACTAGCTGGCTTGCGAAGGCCTCTAGGGTCTGTACTGCACTGATGCCGACGACCTCCTCGGCGGCCAGGTGCAGGGCGTCGATGTAACGCGCTACGGAGTCGCCCAGGCGGACAGCGGGATTCTGCTGCTCTCGCAGCATGGTGCTGGCGGATTTGGGGGCGTCGTCTCGGGCCAGGATTTGTTCGAGCAGCTCGGTCGCGGTGGAGGGCCGTATCGTGTCGGGCCGGATGAGAGTGTGTGGATCACCGTCGCCGACCAGTTGCAGGTAGATGTGGTTGCTGAGGCGTCCCCGGGTGCACATGGTGTACAGCTGCTGCCGCGACTCGCTGCCGCTGATCAGGCCGTGCATTGTGTCGGCGGTGATCCCTTGGGCGGTGTGAATCGTGGTGGCGTAGCCCAGTTCCACGAAATCGCGTACGTAGCTGGCGGGCAGCTGGATGGTGCGGCCGCTCCGGGTGTGCTGCACCCGCAGTCCGCCGTCACGATGAGTGGTGAGGACGGTCCACCGGTCGCCATTCTTCACCCAGTCCGAGGCGGAGGTGCGGAGCCCGCGATCATTTCTTCGGGTGATGATCAGCTCACCGGCGCTGGCCCGGTTCCGGTCCGCCAAGGCGACCTTCGGTCCAAGTGCAAACAGGAGGCGGTGGGCGCGGGCTCGCTGGTTGAGTTCGGCGACCAGGTCGCGGGTTGGGGCGAGCATGACCGAGTCCAGCCCACGGCTGCGGTCGGCCCGCCAGGCGTCGAACAGGTTTTCGGTAAGTAAGGCGGATGCGTTGCCGGTCGAGGTAGAAGCCGAGCGCTTCCGGTCTTCCGTCTCGCAATGCGAGGGAGGCGGCGGCTTCGGCTGGGTCATGGAAGCGGTGGAGCTCGGTCAGTCGGACCGCGCCGTGGCTGGTTTGGATGTCGCGGAGCACACCGCCGGCACCGATGGCGGCGAGTTGTTGATCATCACCGATCAGCCGGACACTGCCGCCGCGGCCGATGATGAACTGCACGGCGGTGTCGAGGGAGAGCGTGTCGGCCATCCCGGCCTCGTCTATCAGCACCAGCGTCGAGCAGCAAATATTCTGCGCCCAGTGGGGCGGTTCGCGGTTCGGGTGGTGGAGGGACCAGGTGAGTTTGGCGAGAGTGTCGGTGGGCGCCCCGGTGTGGTCGCGGAGTTGTGAGGCTGCGGCAGCGGATGGGGCCAACCCGAGCACCTGGCCGCCGCCCTCAAGCCAAGCGTGGGTGAGCGTCCGTAGTGCTGTGGTCTTTCCCGCACCGGCGGGGGCGATCGCTAGCTGCAGCCGGGCACCGGAGCTGGCCATGGATCGGACCAGCCCGGCCTGCCCTGTATCCAGGGCGACCCCGTTCGCCGCCGACTCCAAGATCGCGAGATCAACCGCAACCGCGTCGACGGTGCGCCCATCGGTGCGACCCGCGGTGGTAATGAGCCGTCGCTCGGCCTGAATGATTCGGGTCGAGGTGAACAATTCGGAGCCGGCGACGGTGTAGACCGATGAGCCGTCGGCCCGCCGCAGCGGCACCGGTTCCACGATCGAGTCATCCGTCCTGGTGAGCAGTATCGATCTGGTGTTGAGTACCTCGGCGACGAGCAGGTCGACCAGCTGCTCCACCTTGTCGGTGGGGATGTTCGCGGCGCGGATCTGGCGTTGCGCTTCGGCCCGCACATGCCAGATCTGCCAGGTGGAGCGGTGCTCCTCCATCGCCGCGAGCACCCGATCAGCCGCCGCAGCAACCCAAGCCGCGTCGATGGTCGGGCTCGTCGTGTGGGAGGGGTGCAGGGCGGCATGCACCATGGCGCGCACCGTTTGAGGTCCGCCGAGCACCTGGGCGGCCTCGTTGTGCCAGGCAATCCGCTGCTCGGTCAGGGGTGCGGGGTTCGTGCTTGGCATCACGAGTCTCCAACGTTGCCTGCTGCGCCAGGTGCATCATCTCCACCGGAGTCGGCGGCCGACCATGATCACGTTGAAACTGGGTCGCCAGCTCACCGCGTCGAGTCTCGATGCTGGCCCGCCGCGCCGACCAGCGACCGTTCAGCGCGGGGTCGACGCCGACGATCTCTCGTATCGGCCGGAGTCGCGGATCGCCGTCGACGCGTTCGGTG
The DNA here is from genome assembly GCA_046725775.1 of Actinomycetota bacterium. Taxonomy (GTDB): domain Bacteria; phylum Actinomycetota; class Actinomycetes; order Propionibacteriales; family Propionibacteriaceae; genus Microlunatus. The sequence goes on from JBKOZG010000350.1 coordinate 3,622, forward strand.
AAGCGAATGCCGAGCCGGTCGTGGAGGTGGTGTTCCAGGGCGGTGTTGTAGGTTTCCGACGCCGCCACCGTGGCTTTGAACAAGACCCGTCCGTCGATGGACAGCCAGCGTCCGTCGAGGGCTTGCACCTTGTTTGCTACAGCGACATGGGTGTGCAGGTCGGGATCCCCGGCTCGGCTGTCGCGGTGGGTGAACGCGGCCGCGACCAGGCCGCGGACGTTGACCTGCCGGACTCCGTTGCGTCCCTGCCGGGTGAACAGGGCATGGCGTTCGATGAAGTTGAGTGCATCCTGCACGGCTGCCTGGTGCGCCTCCTCGATCTGGGCGGCCACATGGAGGTCGACGACCGCCCACAACGTCGACACTGATTTGACTGGGGAGAAGGTCAGGTCATAGCCGGCGACCGTCTGGCTGCGCGGCCGCGACTGCTTGGCGATGGTGGCAGCGATCTCGCGGGCATCGATCGGATCGCGGCCATGCTTCTTTCGGAAGAACTCCCGTGCCACCTCAGTGCGCACCTGCGCCCGATCGGTCGCGGCGGCAGGATCCTTTCCCAGGTGTCCGGCCCCGTGCCGGGTGGCAATCCGCTTGGCCACCTCCACCCGGAAGGGGCTGACCTCGCCGGCGTAGACCTTGAACTGCGCGCCCAGCCGGGTCGCTGCCCTGATGTTTGTGCCGGTCAGGTCAGCGGCGTCCAGCTGCTCCAGCCGTGTTGCGGCGAGGGGATGCAGGCCAGCGCCGAAGAGGGCCCGCATCTGCTCCGCCGTCACGCATCCCCGGCGCTGAGCCCGTCGATGCCGGCCAGGCGGAGCCGATCCAGGCTCCCGGAGTCTCTCCGCGTTCGGTGTAGTAGGAGGCCAGCCCGAGATGGCCCTTCTCGGTGGCATCCAAGGCCGCGACCTGCCGGGTCAGGTAGTCATACCCCGACCCAGCGCTGAGCTTGTGGATGCTCATCGTCACCCCCCGAAGCCGCGCCACGTCGCTGCGGCGGTCAGGTCGGCGGCACGGATATCCGGCAATGCACGGAGGTGTGTGGCACATCGGATTTTGAAATCGGCTGGGGGTACGTGAAGCACGTCGAGATCGCCGGGATGACCGCTGGAGTCGTCCGCGACTGCTTAGGGCTGAGTGAGAGGCCGGTGTCGATGAGGGAGATGTGATGAGTCAGCAGTCGGTGAGGCAGGCGGCGCGGCGCGCAGCGTTGGATGCCCAGGCGGTACTGCGCAAGGAGCGTGCCGACCGGGAACGCCGGCTCGAAGGTCTAGCGGTCGCTGTGCTGACCGCGCTTGCTGAACGCGACGCTGTAGTCGGGGACGCTGAACGGCGCGCTGGGCAAGCACTGGTGACGATGACCGACGAGGAGGGTCTGTCGCTGCGTGAGGCGGTCGACTGGTGCGGCAGCGGGATCACTATTCGGGAGATGACCCGGCTACGCCGCCTGGTGCACGGGATGCCCAGCGGGGACGCACGATGAGCGCACGAGATGTCAGTGCAGCTGGCCAGGCCGCGCTACGCGAACAGTGAACAACCCGGCGACATTGGAGCGGTCTCGCTGAAGGTTTGTCCGGGTGCTGGGATACGCGTGGTGCACGAGGCGCGCCAGATCGACCCCGGTGTGTACTCCCGGACCAGGTATCCGGTCAGCTCGGCTTTAGCAATCGCGTCGACCGCAGGGACACCAGCCTCCGTTGGGCAAGCCGCGCGTGAGGATCACGGCGTAACTGGCGCGCCGCAGGGTCAGGCGATCCGCCGCTCGCGGACCTCTGTTTGGCACGACGCTGGCCGGTTACGGAAGAGTGGGTTCCGGCCGCTGCCACTCCCGCGTTAGATTCACTGCGTGGCGGGCCTGGTCGACGATGACATAGCGGCCCGTCGCGAGGTGGCGGCGCGGATGGCCGAGGCGGCGCGCACGTGGCTGGACACGCTCGACGCGAAGCAGCGCAGGAATGGCCAGGGAGCCGTTCCCGCTGACGATCCTGAAGACAATGAACGCCGCCGCTGGTTCTACACCCCAACCGATCATGGCGGCGTCAGCGTCCATCAGCAGCGACCGCGCAGCAGCGTGCCGCGATGCGGCTCGTCTCGACCGGGCTGTCCCCCGCCGCGTACGTCACGGTAGCGACGATCATGGGCCTGGAGAACGTGCTCGACTACATCGAGGGGTTCAAGGCCAGCTTCGGTCGGGAACGCGGCCCCGACCCTGGGCAGTATTACCTGCGGGTGTTCGGCGAGCCGGGCGACGAAGGTTTGTGGGGCTGGCGGTTCGGTGGCCATCACATCTCGTTGAACAACCTCGTGGTGGACGGTGTGCTCGTCGCGACGACGCCGTGCTTCTTGGGCACGCATCCCGCTACGTCGCCTCTGCTCGGAGGAACGGTGAACCGCCCACTCGCGCGGGTGGAGGACCTAGGCCGGGACCTGGTGGGGTCGCTGCGGCCTGAGCTCGCCGCCCGCGCGATGCTGCTGCCCAAGGCTCCGTCCGACCTCGTCACGATCAACCTCACATACGTCACCGACGGCGAACGGGTCATTCCGCTGGCCGGCATCTGGCGCGAGGAGCGGTTCGGTGATCCCGTGGAGCAGGCGAAGCTGCAGTCGCTCCGCGACGCCATTGAGGAGGTCGCTGAGCTGAGTGGCGCGGAGCACGACGCCGTTGCGTACTCGATCGAGCCCAAGGGCCTACCGGCCGCGGAGCTCGATGCCGAGCAACGCGAGATGCTACGAGCCCTCCTCGCCACCTACCTCGACCGAGCACCGGCCGCCGTATCTCCGCTGCGCAGCTACAACGACGATGCGGCCCTCGACGCTGTCTACTTTGCCTGGGCCGGACCGACGACTCCGGGCGAGCCACACTACTACCGGTTGCAGGGTCCCCGGCTCCTGATCGAGTGGGATAACGCCCAAAACAAGGCAAACCACGCTCACTCGGTGTGGCGCGATTCAGCTCGGACTTCGGTCTCGATGTCCTCGCCCGCCACCGCGCGGCGCACCATGCCTGATGATCATGCAGACGGCTAGCGTCCCTGGATCGCTTCAGCGGGGCTGCAGCGGGAAGGTGCAGCAGTGGCTCGCTGAGAGCGCATCCCAAGGCGGATCTGTTCTCGATTGAATCTCTGTATCACCGCTGGGGAATGTCACTCTGACGTGTTGATCATTGTCGCGGCCAAGGCGGGGACGAGTGCGCATGCGGCGCGGGCGCAGCATCCGCAAGACCCTTTTGCGCGGTCGGGTGGTCATCGTGTAGCGGCTCACGTTCATCTCGCGCATGGTCCCTGAACCGCACGTGGCGCTGGCCACTGCAATTGGCGCACCTGCGCGCTGGCACGACTGGTCTGACACACCGTCCACCGGGTCCGCCCGACCCCGGACAGTTACTTCTTTGGCCGCGCCTGACTTTTGCGGAGCGCCTTTTGGGTAGACCGCCAGCGCTCTGAGCGATGCCTTAGGGGTTGCAGGACGATCGGTTTTCCACAGGTGCGCGTCGTGTGTGCCTCCTGGCGTCCGTTCTGGCTCGATGAGGTTCAGGTCGGGCAATGGGAGGGTGAATGAGCCTGCAATGGATGGATGCTGAGGCCGCGGAGACGGTGGCCGGGGTCGTGCGGCTCTTGCGTCGCGCCGCGGAGTTGGCCTGGGAGGCAGTGGACACCGAGGGTGGCGGGTCGCCGCGACAGCTGGTGGCGTTGAGCATCGAACTCGGTGCGGACGAGGCGCGGAACTTCCTGCCGTATGCGATTCAGCTCGACGGGCCGGTGCCGGTGGGGGATGAACCGGCCGGTCTCTTACGCTCCGCCGATCACCTGCTGCGACGCGTCGCCACCGCGGGAGCCTGGATCGAGCTGCATATCCTGCAGGCCCGGATGGCCGACCTAGTGTGGGAGGCGAACACCGGTGTCGGCGGCTGACCGGCGCACGGCGGGCAAGCTTCTTGCCGACAGCGACGCGCTGGCCCGCGAGACGCTCCTCGACATAACCCCCGATCACGCGCCTGCGATGGTGCGAACTTGGAATCAGCTGGCCGGGTCGGCGGCAAAGCTGTGGGCGGTGCTACCTTCCGCGCCTGACAGAAGCTCCAGGTCGGACCCGATGCAACAGCTGCGAGTAATCGGGGAGGCGATCGCCCGCAGTGTCACCATCGGGCACTGGCCCGCACAGGGACCGACCGATGAACACCTGACAGAGATCGCCGACAACTTCTCCCGCGCAGCATCTGGTCGAGCGCCGAGGCCGCCCTTCCCAGCCAGCCACTCTAGAAAAGCAGGTCGACGCCCAACATGCTCACGGCCAGGTGATGCACACGTTGTATGTGGCCGCACACGGGACGGTTGTTGCGCTCGGCGCTTATGTGACAGATCTACAGGACCGCCTGGAGGTTGGCACCCGGCGGCGGCAGCCGATGGCTGAGCGACCAACCACTTTGGAGATCACCGCGGCGCACGACATGATCGCACGGTTCGGCGCGCTCGAGCGGCTCGCGGCGGCGTATCTGGTCGGGCAGCCCGGCAGCACAACGGACCCGGTGGAAACGGCGACACCGACCCAGCGGCTCAAGACAGCTCTGGCTGCCTGGGAAGTTCAGGTGCACCGCACCTTGGCCGCCACTCCCGATCCGGCAGATCTGGTTCGCGCAGCCCGCGTGCAGGCTCTCATCACCAGCACCACCAGCGTCCTCGCTGAGGCCGCCGCGCGGAAAGGCCATATCGACGGCGATCTTCTCCAGCGACAGATGCCGGTGCTGGAGGCCGACCAAGTGGCGTGAGCCGTTTGGGCAAACGCTGGGGCGAACTCACCAGTCCAGCCAGCCGCACCGACCACGCGCTCGTCGCCGCAGCCAGCGAAGTCCGCGCCGCGATTGCGGCCGCCGCCACCACCCAAGCTGGATGGGCCACACCTGACCAGCTCACCAGGCGCCTCGACCTTCCCGACGCTGTCAAGACCCTTCATCTAAGCATGGTCGCATCGATCGACATCGCCTACGTCGTCCGCAACACAGCGGCCGACCACCCCGGCCTCACCGCGCCAGCGCGCATCATCGGCATGAGGGCCCAAGGCGAGGCCGAGATCGCGATCGAGCAGGGCGAGACCCGGTACGAAGGCGTCACTTGGACCACGCGCCGACAGATCGCGGCCAATCAACTAATCCCGCTTCCCGAGCCCGCTAGGCGCGGACTGATCAACCTCGCCGACGATGTCATCGCCGCCACCAACCACGCTGCCGCCGCGGCCGCTCAACTCGACCCCAGCCATGTCAAGGAATCAAACAGATCGGGCCAGGCGCAGCGCGGACGCTCAGCCGAGTCCCGTCAGATCACCCACCAGCAGAATCCGACGCCAAAAGGACCACGCCCATAAAGGCTCCGGCCCGAACCACTCGAAGTCGAGTGCATAAGCCAATGATCACTACCCATCAAGAGAAGGAGCAAGCCATGAGTACGACGGGGTCTGAGCCGCGATTACTGCTCAGAATCGAGGAGGCAGCTGAACGGCTGGGAATCGGACGATCGTTGATGTATGAGCTCGTGCTCAGCGGGAAGGTGGAATCTGTACGACTCGGCAGGCTTCGGCGCATCCCGGAGGAGTGCCTGCGTGAGCATCTCGATCGCCTTCGATCTGAGGCTCGCCAAGACACGGCGGAATGAGCGCGCGAAACCCCAACCGCACCTCCACGGTGTACCTCGGCAAGGACGGGGACTGGCACGGACGCGTGACGATGGGCTTCCGAGATAACGGAGCGCCCGACCGTCGGCATGTGCGCGGCAAGACCAAAGGTGAGGTGGTCAAGAAGGTCCGAGTACTTGAGCGTTTGCGTGATGAGGGTGCGGTTCAGCGGGCCGGTCAGCGGTGGACGATTGAAATCTGGCTTGAACACTGGCTTGAGAACATTGCGCGCGCCGGTCTGCGAACGACGAGCTACGACGCCTATCGCATAGCCGTCCGCAAGCACTTGATTCCGCATGTCGGGAAGCATCGACTCGACCGCCTGCAGCCCGAACATCTTGAGCTGCTCTATCGCAAGATGATCTCTGCTGGCGCGAGGCCCGCCACTGCTCACCAGGTGCACCGTACTATCCGCACCGCTTTGGGCGAGGCTCTACGCCGGGGATACGTTTCGCGCAATGTTGCGAGCATCGCGAAGCCGCCTCGGGTAGAGGTGGAGCCGGTCGAGCCGTACACCCTCGAAGAGATACGTGCCATCCTGACCGCAGCCCAACAGCGCCGTAATGCGGCGCGTTGGGCGATCGCGCTGGCGCTTGGTTTGCGGCAGGGTCAGGTTCTCGGTCTTCGATGGGCCGATGTGGATCTTGAACAGGGCCTTCTCCGGATTCGATCGACCAGGACTCGGCCCAAGTACGAGCACGGCTGCGGCGGGGACTGTGGCCGAGCTCCGGGGTGGTGTCCGAAGCGGAAGTTGATCAACTGTGAATCGGGATCAACGAAGTCGGATGCCGGTCGCCGGATCGTCGGCCTTCCACCCGTGCTGGTTCAGCTGTTGGCAGAGCACAGAAGTGCGCAATCGCGGGAGCGCGAAGCGGCGAGGCAGCTGTGGCACGAAGGCGACTGGGTTTTCACGTCCCAGACCGGCTGCCCATTGGTTCCGAATTCCGATTATCACCGGTGGAAAGCCTTATTGAAGGCGGCCGGCGTCAGAGATGCCCGCCTGCATGACGCTCGTCATACGGCCGCCACAGTGCTCTTGATCTTGGGTGTTCCTGAGCGGACGGTCATGGGCGTTATGGGGTGGTCGAACACTTCAATGGCTTCTCGCTATCAACACATCACCGATCCCATTCGGCGAGACGTGGCTGCACGAGTGGGCGGCCTCATTTGGGCAACGGATCAGCCCGACTTTGAACCAACTGATCCGAAAATCGTGGTGACTGGCAGTGATAACACCGGGCGGAGCCAGGTTCCGTTTGGCGGAATCGGTCAGGCGGCGGGTTCGAGAGTGACCCGGTAGCCCAACGTTTGGAGTTCGTGGATGTAGTGACGCTTC
>JBKOZG010000303.1:0-15193 GCA_046725775.1 Actinomycetota bacterium
GTCCTCCTCGCCCTCCACCAGATCGGCGATGAAGGCGAAGAAGTCCACGGCCTCCCAGTCCAAGCCCAATGTGTACAGACCCCACAGGGCGAATGTTGCGTCTCGGATCCAGGTGTAGCGATAGTCGTAGTTGCGGTTTCCTCCTGGAGTCTCGGGAAGTGACGTCGAGCCGGCGGCTGCAATCGCGCCGGTCGGGGCGTAGGTCAGCCCCTTGAGAGTAAGTGCGCTTCGCTGCAGGTAGCCGCGCCAGGGGTGATCAGGGAACTGCCCGCGGGCCAGCCAGTGCTGCCAGTGATGCGCGGTCCAGACCTGGCGCTTGTAGGCGTCGGCGAAATCCATCGGTGGCGGTGCCCCACTCCAGGACAGCGCTATATATCGAACGTCACCCTCTTTGAGCAACGTGCGGGCATTGGCTTGGCCGCCCTCGAACCCCAGCCGGAGGTCGCTGGTCAGGATCAGCTTGAGATCAACACCCTCGGCCGAGCAGACACCCTGGTAGTAGTTCTTGTCGGTGTACTCCCATCGAACATGCGCCCGCCCGTAGTCGAGCACAGGTTCACAGTCGATCATGGTCTGCACCTCACCGGAGGCACAGCGGATGGTGCGCAGCAGGATGTGCTCCGCCTCGTAGTCATTGGGAGTCCGACGGTAGGTCCTGGAACGGTCTGTCGGATGGTGCCAGGGACCGATCAGGAGGGCGTCGCGGACAATGACCCATCCGGTGGGAGTCCCCCAACTGGTCTCCAGGATCATGGTGCCCGGCAGATAACGGACATCTGCCGGTACTGCAACATCGACCGGAGCGACACGGAATACTCCGGCGTTACGACCAAGAATTCGTCCGAACACGCTGGGAGCGTCAAAGCGAGGAACGCACATCCACTCCACGGCGCCGTTGGGCGACACGAGGGCGGAGACCTCTCCATCGCTTAGGAACCCATAGTCGCCGATCGGTGTTGATCGGATACGTGGGGTTGGAGCACCGACCTGCGCCTGCGGCTTGTTCTTCCGATTCGCCATGGGGAAAGCATTCTCTGCTAAGGACCTCCTGGCAAGCAGCAGGAGCTATCGTTAGGCCCGATGATCATCGCTTGGCTCGGAGGTCTCCTCCATGACCCACCTCACGTAATCGCCGTTCCCTAGCTCTACTGCGAAAGCGAGAATGCATGGCACGTCGTAGGGGTGTGCCTGGCGGGTGCGGTCGATGACTTGCTGCACGAGACTGGCGCGCGTGTGCAGCGCCACCCGCATCTCGCTGTCATCGTGGATCGTGCCGTCCCAGCGATAGATGGACCTGATTGGCGCGAAGTGCTGGCCGCAAGCGACTAGCCGGTCCTCCACGAGCGACCGCGTGAAACTCACCAGCCAGTCTTCACTGTCAGCGGTAATGATCACTTCACATATCGGCTCGGTCGTGACGGTCACTCCAGTCACCTTCAGTGGCCTGGACCGATCACAATCTTCTTGCGCTCCGACTCGTGGGCTCCACCCTTCTTTGCGAGAGTCGCGCAGGCATCTTCGATGTCTCGTGCCAGCGTGTCGACATGCTCCCGACTCAAGGTCTCCTTGACCAGGGCTCGCATGATCGTGACGTCCTGGGCGTCGGGGGGCAGCGTGTACGCCGGCACCATCCAGCCGCGCTCAGCCGATAGCTGCCAGGCGACGTCGAACTCGTCATAGCCGTTGTCTGCGGCGAGTTTGAAGGCGACGAGCGGGAGCTGCTCCTCGTGGGGACCGATCAACTCGAATTGCCCCGTGGATTCCAACTTTTCGGCCAGCACGCTCGCGTTCTGCTGCATGTTGTTCATGATGTAGGTGTAGCCGGCGCGACCGTATCGGACGAGGTTGTAGTACTGCGCCAAGACCATTGCAGAACCGGTCGAAAAGTTCAGTGTGAACGTGGCGTCGGTCTTGCCGAGGTAGTTCTCCTCGAATACGAGGTCTTGCGCGAGGTCGGATTTCTCTCGAAAGATCAACCAGCCGATTCCGGGATAGACCAGGCCGAACTTGTGTCCGGAGACGTTGATGGAATGAACCTGTTCCAGGCGGAAATCCCATTGCGAGTCTGGATAGAGGAACGGCCAGACGAAGCCGCCGCTCGCGCCGTCGACATGTAATGGGACGTCAAGGCCGCGGTCGGCCTTGATCTGGAGAAGCAGGTTGTTGATGCCGACGATGTCGTCCTTGTGCCCGGTGAACGTCGTCCCGAGCACCGCGGCCACCCCTATGGTGTTCTCGTCGATGTGAGAACTGACGTCGTCTGGTCCGATGGTGTATTTGCCCTTCTGCAGCGGCACGATCCGCGGTTCCACATCGAAGTAACGGCAGAACTTCTCCCACACCACATGCACGTCGCCGCCGAACACCAGGTTCGGGTTCGCGGTCGACTCCCCCGCGGCCTCGCGACGCTTATGCCAATTCCACTTCAGGGAAAGCCCGCCCAGCATGATCGCCTCGGACGAGCCCTGCGTACGCGCGCCAGTCGTCTCACCGGGTGCGTGGAACAGGTCGGCGATCATCCGGATGCAGCGCTGCTCGACTTCGGCCGTGCGCGGATATTCGGCATGGTCGATGAAGTTGCGGTGCAGGTTTCCAGCGATGATCTTTTGTGCCTCAGGCTCCATCCACGTTGTGACGAAGGTCGCGAGGTTGCGCGCTGGATCGCCCTCGAGCGCGAGGTCTTCAGCAACCAGCCGCATAGCATCGACTGCGGTCATTCCGTTTTCGGGGAATTCTTGGCTCGGCACTTCTTGGGTGCTGAACCGATTCCCGAAGAGCACCGCTTCAGGCATTGCGTCGGAAGGTGTGGTCATTAGCTTCTCCTTCGATTTTGTGGGTCTTCGGGACGCGAGGGTTGTGCTGCACGAACGGCATGTCTCCATGCCGGGAACATCAAGATCGCTCCGACAAGGAAGCAGAGCGCGCCGAGCAGGGTGCCAGCGACTGAGACCGGGCTGTTGATCAACTCATTGGTCGTCGGGAGGACGTAGCTAGCCAGCGCCGAGATCATGAAGAAGATCGATCCGATCATGTTCAACCAGGCGATACACCAAGGGAAGGAGCGGGGCTGGAAGCTGCGAAAGCGCCCCACCGCGATAATGGCGAAGACGCTCGCCGCCAAGAACAGCGTCGATCCGTAGATGTCCGGCCGCCAGACCCGCCGGTCCTCCTGTTTTGCCGTTGCGTTGTGTGCAAGCGCTGCGAGAGTGCTGATGTTGAAGAACAGCGTGCCTGGAAACTGTGTGATGGCGGCAAGCCAGTTGTGATCATGCGGGAGCCATGCCCACAACCGAACCTCGGCCCGCGTGGACTCCGAGTCTGCACTAACAATGGTCATCGCCGGTGTCTGGGCTTGCACAAGTTGGGCGAATGAAGCGGCCGTGAAAAAGATCGAGCCAACGAAGTAGGTCACGCTGTCGGCGGTCGCTCCGACTGCATTGACGTACGCCGGTACAGATCCCAACGCGAACAATGCCGAGCCGATGATGAACAGCCATGCAATCGCCGAGTTAAGGACGATCGGACGCGCCATCATCATCCCGCTGATGCTAACAGCGAGTTGATCAAGCTCCGGCGGGTGGTGCTCGAACTACCTGATCACGTCGGAGAATTGATCAACGGCCGTTTGAGGTCGAAGTACTCAGGTTCTCCGACGCTGAGCTTGTTCATCTCTTCCATCTGCGCCTGCAACTCCGGCGGCGGCTCTTTGCGTTCCCCTTCGCGTGCCTCAGCCTCCGAGGCGAAGTACATGACCATGGTGTAGCTACCGTCGTCGTGGCCTACTGCGACGCTGCCGAGAATGTCGGGACGAAATGCTGCCCACTTGTCAGAGTCCTGATCCATCAGTTGCTTGGCTCGTTCCGGATCGGTGCTCCGACCCCGCATGATCTGGACGAAGCCCGCCTGGTCGGGATCGCCCTGAAGATCAACAGTGACGTCAGTGCTGTCAAGGAAGGTGGCTTCGCCGTCGTAGAGCTTCGCCGTTTCGGACCACCATTGAGCTTGTTCGGGCCGATTGCTGTTGCGGCGGGCATCCTCCTCGGATTCGAATCGCACCACCGCGATGGCACGCCCGTCATCGGTAACCCCGCTCGTGCTACCAAGCCAGCCAGTCGCACTAGGCGCAAGATCTTGCAACCACCGGTCAAGAGCGGCCTCCAAACCCTCCGGGCTGGACGTCTTGCCCTGGATAACCTGAGCGAACATGGCGGGGTCTCCGATCGATGTGGGTGAATTGAGAAATGCTCTCCTCTGCGGAGGTTACGGCCGCAGGATGTCTGCGTCAATACGCAGAAATGATGGATCTTGGTCGATTCGGCGCACTCTGGTCGCACGCCGGCCCGGCGAGCGACGTACACTTTCGTGCCTATGATCCACGCCGCAAGCCATACCGATCACCACAGCCGCGATCAGCTCATCCACTGGGCACGCCTCTACGACCTGGGGAACGGGTTGCTTAGAAGGCGTGGAAACCGTCTACGCAGGATGTTCGCTGACGATCTTGAGCTTCGGCCCGGTGACCGGGTCCTCGATGTCGGCTGTGGCCCTGGCCGCCTTGCCCGCGTCTTTGCCGAGCGGGTAGCGCCCACCGGCGCGGTGGACGGCATTGATGCAGCAGTCGAGATGATCAACAGGGCCAGCAGCCAGGCACGCAAACGGAGAGCAGCGGCCACCTTCCAGGTCGCCCTCGCTCAAGATCTCCCGTTTCCGGATGCCACGTTCGACGCCGTTGGGTGCACCCTCGCGCTGCACCATGTGGCTCAGGATGATCAACGGACTGCGGTCGAGGAAATGCACCGGGTGCTTAAGCCCGGTGGACGGCTCCTGATCGCTGAGTTTCACAAAGGCCCAGGCCGTCGCCATGCCGGTCCACTATGGCTTCGGCATTCTGGAGAAGACATGCTCGACAAGGCCCTCGGGCTCGTCCAGGCATCCGGATTCACCGACGTCACCACCGGAAGTACGAACCTCGGGTGGCTAGGCAAGGTCACGGCTCACAAACCAGAGACCTCGATCAAAGCGCAAAGCTAGCGGCGCCCAGTTTTCAGCGCTTGCGACTCTGCGGCAGTGTGATCCGCCGAGTGGCTGGCGCAGATGGTGGCGGGACAACGGGACCGATATCACCGTCAGGAGCTTCGTCCAGGTCTACGATCACCGGGGCGTGGTCGCTGGGCCCGGAGCCCTTGCGCGCGTGTCGGTCCACCCACGCTGCCCGCACCCTCTCAGCGACGGGCGCGGTGGCCAGCACGAGGTCGATGCGCATACCCAAGTCCTGATGAAACATGCCGGCGCGATAGTCCCAGTAGGTGAACACCCGCTTGCCCGGCCAGCGATCCCTGACAACGTCGCGCAGCCCAAGCCCTTTCAGCTGCGCCAACGCGTCCCGTTCGGGCCCGGTGACGTGGGTCTGGCCGACATAGGCCTCGGGGTCGAACACATCTTCATCCGCCGGTGCGATGTTCATGTCGCCACATACCACGGAGTCCTCGGAATCACCGCGTAGGTCTTGACGCAAGGCGGCCAGCCAGTCCAGCTTGTATTGATAATGGTCTGAACCGGGCACCCGCCCATTCGGTACGTATACCGAGTGCACCCGGATGCTCCCGCAGGTCGCCGAGACCGCGCGAGCCTCGGGATGCGGATACCCCGGGGCGCCGGCCACTCCCATGACGACGTCATCCAATCCAACCTTCGACAGAATCGCGACGCCGTTCCACTGGGCCTCACCGTGGGCGGCGAGCTGGTAACCACGGCTGAAGAGCTGCTCCCCCAGCAAGTTGGCTAATGCGTCGTCGGCGAGCTTGGTCTCCTGCAGGCACACCACGTCGGGCTGCCGCTGATCCAGCCACGGCAACAATCGCGGTACCCGCTGCTTGATCGAATTCACGTTCCATGTGGCCAACCGCACGAACCCACGCTAGCCGGTGATCTCTTCGTCGAAAGGCTGCGTCAGCTAAGGCGACTTCGTTGGTCTTTGCGCATGGGAGAAACCTCATTCATCAACATGATCCGATGGTGAGGGTCCATGGGGCAGCCCAGTATTGGCCAGGCCCAAGCGGCCGAGCGGGTCAATTTCGCAAGGAACAAAGCAGCGGAGCGCAACGATTCCTTTGCAGGCTCGAAGAATCTCGCAGCCAGAGTCCTGTTCAGCCGCCACTCTTACGGTCCATGGCTTCATCGTCCGCTTGCTTCGGCGCCAGGGCGCCGGCCCACGGCGGAGTCCCCTCATCCATCCGCTTACGGAGGTCGTCCGGGTAGTTTCTTGGATCGCCGCGCGTCGCTAGGTACGACGGATGGAGAGCCAGTATTTCGGTGATCTCCCTGCGTATCGGGGCCCAGGAAGTGCTCTTGAGCCAGTGACGATCTTCCTAGCCCAATCTTCAGGAGGGTGCGAGGGCTGCCGGCCGCCGATACCGCGCCCGTAGCTTCGCTACTGCCCCGGTACGACTGGCACAGATCCCGCAGAGACCGGAAGGTGAGGCGGTTCCCGCCGCCTGCTGATCCTCCTCTGGCGAATAACGATCTAGCCACGAACGGCTGGTAGCCGTACGCGAATAACTGCGTTGCGCCAATCTGACCCTCACCCAACCTTCGGAAGGAGCACCCGTGAGCCAGACTGTGGAGCGGCAGACGAATCAGACGCCAGCCTGGCTGATGTCTTCCGGCGCGGTTGTTGGGATCGTTGGAGCGATTGTGAAGAAGCCCGCCGAGAAAATCCGCGAACTCATCGGGCTGCTGCCCAGGCCACCTCAGACCGCTCGCCGGGCGGCACTCACTGGCCGGGCGCTACTCATTCGGCGCTGGGAACAGGCGACCGATTGGCCACTGATGGTTGCTGCCGTGATCTTTCTGGCCGGGTACGCCGTCCCGATCTTGGCACCGGCTCTGCCGGCCTGGCTGCTCGACCTGTGCCAGTGGTCGATTTGGATCACCTGGGGGATCTTCGTCGTCGACATCGTTGTCCGGTTTGCCTTGGCCGATGAGCGGCTGCGCTACCTGGTCCGGCACTGGTACGACGTCTTGGTGATTGCCCTGCCGCTGCTCCGGCCGCTGCGGCTGCTACGGCTCATCCCGCTGCTCTCGGTGCTGAACCGGCGGGCCAAGATCAGGCTACGGGGCCGGGTTGCGATCTACGTGGCCGGTGGCGCCTCCCTACTGGCCTTCTGCGCCGCCACGGCCGTACTCGACGCCGAGCGGTCCAGCCCCGAGGCCAACATCACCGACTTCGGCGATGCGATCTGGTGGGCGGGCAGCACCATGGCCACTGTCGGTTACGGCGACCGCTACCCGGTTACTGGTATCGGACGCCTGGTGGGCTTCGGGCTTATGGTTGGCGGCATCGCGGTACTGGGGACGGTCATTGCGACCCTCGCGTCCTGGTTGGTGGAGAGCGTTCAGGCCGAGAAGGAGCCCGCAGAGGACCTTCAAGCCACGCTCCGGCGGCTTCAGGCCAGGGTCGACCAACTCGCTACCGAGGAGAGACACGACCTCGACCCGACCCCACCGCTCCGCCGATAGCATCCCGCCAGCGAAGTTGGCCGCTATTGGGGCTGCCGCCCTACATCTCACTACGCTGCGGGCATGGGTCACCATCGCTTCGTCGTCCACGTGACGGCGCCGCGGGAACAGGTCTTTGATCTGTGGACGGACCTGGACCGAGCGCATGAGTGGATCGAAGGGCTGACTCGGATCACCGACGTGACGGGACCGGTCACCACGGCGGGGACGCGTTACACCGTGTGGTTCGGCCGCCTGCGCAGCCCGACCGAGGTCCTCCAGGTCGACCGGCCGAGGCTGGTGAGAACGCGCTTCGCTAGCCGGCTTCTCCGCGGCGTCGAGCAGGCCACGTTCGAGGACCAGGGCCGCGTCACGCGTTTGACCCAGGAGTTTTGGATTGACGGGATCATCTCCGGGGTCATGGGAAGGATCTGGGCGTTCGGGTCGTACAGGGGCAGCTTCCGTGGCGAACTCAAGTCCTTCGTCCGGCTGGCAGAGCGCGAAGCACGTTCCAGCGCCTGACGATGGACTTGCAACGTCCGCCACCCGAAGCTCGAACAGGCCCAGCCGTGGCTAGCACGAGTCGGCGAGCCTGCTCAGGAAGTGGTTGGCCGCAGACGGTGTGGCGTTTGCGACGGCTGATATCGTCCCGGCGCTGTCCCCTTTGGAGGCCACTGGACGGCTCGTGGGCCCGAGGTGAAGCCTCGGCCATGGGGTCGTCTCTAAGACCGTGATGTGATACAACTGTGAAACTCCAGCCGTACCGAGCGGACGAACAGGCGCTTTGACTAGGGCAAACGTGGGGAAAACCCGGTGATTACCTATCCGATGCCAAGCCCGCGATGGTGAAACTTCAGCGAAGGCCCTTCGGCGAGCCGGACGATGTCCGTGAGATCCCGTACGGCCACCTCGAGACGTACGACATGGGCGAAATCCGCATAGGCCGTTCGGTGCTCCAGCCCGGCTGGCGTTGGAGCGAGTCGATCAAGCCGATCGCGCGGACCGACCTGTGCGAGTCCCACCACATCGGCCTATGCGTCTCCGGCAGTGCACGGATCCGGATGCGTGAGGGTGCCGAGCTGCTGATCGAGGCCGGCCAGTTCTACGAGGTTCCGCCCGGCCACGACTCCTGGGTCGTGGGTGACGAGCCGTGGATCACGATCGACTGGCAGCCGAGTACAGCGTTCGCGCGTACGGAGGGCGGTGGCTTCGACCGAGTGGTGGCGACACTACTGGTAACCGACATCGTGGACTCCACCGCCCGCGCCCTTGAGCTTGGCGACGGCGCATGGCGTGACCTGCTGGCCCGGCACGACCAGGCGGTCAGGGCGGTGCTCGACCGATTTCGGGGCCGCGAGGTCACCACGACCGGCGACGGGTTTGTGGCCGTGTTCGACGGCGCTGAGCGAGCCATCCATGCCGCTCAGGAGATCGTTCGGGCGGCGTCTGGCATCGGCCTCGTGGTCCGGGCCGCAGTCCACACAGGCGAGATCCAGCTGGAGGGCGGTAACGTCCGCGGTGCGGCGATTCACATTGCGGCGCGGATCGTAGACCTGGCTGAGCCGGGCCAGGTCTACGCCTCATGGGCGACCCGGGAGCTCCTGGCCGGCTCGCCGATCGGCTTCACTGATCGCGGGCTGCGCGAGCTGAAAGGACTGTCGGAAAGACGCCGCGTCTACCTTGTCGAGCGGTCCGGCTGAGCAACGGGGGGTTGACGCCGAGTCGCTGCCAGACTGGCTGCGTGTCCGAGGGCTTTGACGAGTTCGACATCGCCGTCGGCTGCGATGTCACGCTGCACGGCCACCATGCCCGGCGGGACCCCAGGCGAGCGTCGTGCTCCTGCACGGCCATCCCCGTACTCACGCGACATGGTGGCTGGTCGCGCCGATCCTCGTGGACGCCGGCCTGAGTGTCGTGTACCCGATTTACGAGGCTATGGCCGCTCGACCGGTCCCGAGCCAGATCCGGGACATGAATGGGCCAGGAGAACTACAACCTGGTCAGCGCGATCAGCAATCTCTCGACCGTGCGGCCATGCTGGAGGACTACCGTGCCGCTCTGCACGTGGACCGTCGCCAGGCGGAGCAAGATCGCAGTGCCGGAAAGCAGGTCGCCTGCCCAACTCTGGTCGGTCGGACCGTCCACGATGACATGGAGTTGTTGTACGGCGATCCAGCGACCATCTGGCGGCCCTGGTGCTCGCTGCCGATCCAGTCCGCCAGGCTCATTCCGGCCGCCATGTGGCGGAGGAGAGTCCAGCTCGCCCAGACAATCCTGGAGTTCTGGCACCCGCGGACACCGACTGAGGAGTGCATGAGAGCTCGACTGATTGATCCGCCGCACGCCACCGTTCAAGCGATAAATCGCCAGCTGACGAACAGCGCGCACAGGATTATTGACACTGTGCTGCTCAGAATCAACCATCCGGCGAAGAGGACTTTCTTTCTGGTCAGGAGCCCGAGCACGATAAAGATTGGGAATGCGACGAGCACGTATCGCGGAATACCCATCAGCGGAATATCCGGTCTCCCGAAGAGTGCGGGCGGCACGATGAGCAGCAAGCTGTAGATGGTCAGAGACAGGGGCAACTCTCGCACCCCTGCGAGCAATACGACTACGGCGAAGATGAGAAATGCCAAGTTGTGGAATGAGTTGGCACGCTCGAGGTGATCCGCGAAATTCTGCACAGAGGGATGGGCCCAGAGCCCGGAGTCGCGAAGTATGTCGACGCCCTCGACGGCCGTCTCCCATGCTCTAGTTGCAGTGACCAGCGGCCCGGTGGCCTCACGTTGCCAGTACTTCTGGCTGGAGTAGAAGAGCAGCGGATCGCCAAACTTTATCCACAAATATCCCATATAGACGATTAGCCCCGACGGTGCGAAAGCCAGATATAGCCCACGCCACCTCTCGCGCGGCTCTTTTATACCGCCTTGCACTATCCACTCATACATAAGCGGCACAACCAGGAAAATCCCTACGTTCCTCGTCGCCGTCGCAAGCCCGGCCAATATACACGCAAGCAGCAGATTCCTTT
Source organism: Actinomycetota bacterium (assembly GCA_046725775.1). Classification (GTDB taxonomy): domain Bacteria; phylum Actinomycetota; class Actinomycetes; order Propionibacteriales; family Propionibacteriaceae; genus Microlunatus. Next base: position 10,532 of record JBKOZG010000303.1, read on the forward strand.
TTACTCTTATAGCCCACAGGGAGCCTGCGGAGAGAGCAAGAAATAGACTCTCTGAGTAAGCTGCATTGAGGGAAAAACGCTGTTGGAAAGAAAGCTAGTGTCAGGAGGGTGCCCTTCGCCGCTCCCTCACCCCATCCCGCGCGCGCTATCTCGTATATGAAATAGAAGGCGAAAGGAAGGAAAAGGAGAGACAGGAGTGGACCCCAGTAGGACAGAGCTTCCTTAGAGGGAGAACCGCCAAAGACTTCTGATAAGGACCTGACAGGCAGCGGGTACATCGGGAAGAAAGCCGGAGAGACGTACCGGGGAGCCTGGAAGTATCCGTCCAGGGCGAGCGCGACGTAGTGCTCACCGTCCCGATATGACCAGATATTGAGGCTCCCCGGGGGCAAATCCGAGGTGGTGAGCTGGTGGCTGGAGCTGGCACGAAATTGGCGAGTAGGAAACCTGAGGCAAGGTAGAAGATTCGGCTCGTGGCGTAGACGGCAAGCACAAAGCCGAGACCAGAGATGTTCCTAGCCTCTTTTTCCTGTTGGAGCACCGGCTCAGTATCCCGTGCCAAGACAGGCGGGGCGTGCGGTCCAGCAACGGCGAGATATCGGGGCTCCCCGCGTCGGACTAGGCCTGTCGTGGCGGCTCAGGCAACGGACTCTCGCCTCGGACTGGTCGAAAGCCGCTGGCAACGCCCCACTGCCGGGATTTCGGCGGCCGTGCCTTCCGCGAGCCGGAAGCAGCCGACTCTCAAGGTCGTCAACGCGGGAGTCTCATTTCATGTAAATGCGCACCCCTTCCGAGCCGGTGCGCTGCCAACCAGCGATGCACGCCGGAACTGCCCGGCCGCGGCGGAGCATCACCCACCTGATCTTCTCCTGATTAATGAGACGGCAAAACGCGGCATCGTCGGTTTCGGCGGCCCGGGCAGCGGTGATCCGCCGCTGCCACTCCGCCAGATCAGCCGACGCGTAAGGGTGTGATTTCCAATCCACATAGACCGCCGCCGGAGTATTCAGGCGCACATTGTCCAGCTCGAGCGGAATCAGCCCCACGCCGGACGGACCTGCGGCGCGGACAATGCGCACAAGCCGTGACGACGTAGGGTCCGGTGCATTTACGGTCAAATTCGCGCCGACCGCTATGCATGCCAGGGACAAACAGACACAAACAGCCAACATTGCCGCGCTCACATGCCGAAGGCGTTCAGCAATGAGTCTGACCAAACACACAATCACAGTGATGGTGGCGACTGGAACCAGAAGCACGGTGATCCGCCATGGAAACATCATTGCCAGCGCAACGTTCCGAGTCACTTCGACAGTCAGCGCCGTCACCACAGCCACTATTAGGCAGACGCTGAGCACAGTCGCAGCCCACCAAGCACGCGTCAGCCACACCGTCAACCCGGCCCCAGCGATCACGAGGATCGCAAAAATCGCATCACGCGGATCCCAGTGGCTGACAAGGGTGTGGTGCGGGATGCGTTCGAAGGCGAGGTAGCGTTGCGGCTCACCGCCATGATGGATGAACGATCCGCGGACGACCGGATTCGTCGCGACCACAAGGGCGATCGCCGCAACGCCAGTCCCCCCATACCAGCCAAACCGGCGGATCGTTCGTGAAGCAGACAGGTCGGCGATAGCGAACCCAAGCAGAGCCACGGCGAGAGGCGGCAGGTATGTCGGATGCAATGCGCACGTTGCGACCGCCAACGCCGCCGCTACCACCCAGAGCGGCCGGCGAAACCGAGACGTTCCAGCCGAAGTGGCGATGCCGGCACCGAGCAGAATGAGTGCCCCGCAGTCGCTGGGCTGGAACAGCGACGGGACCGACATCAGATACTGGCCGCCGAACCCACGGAACGGCTGTACCCAACTCAGCACCGGAACAGGACTGTGAGGGAGCAGGTAGCACGCGGCACTGAAGAGCAACACCGCCAGCGGCGGCACAGCACGCCGAACTGTTCGCGGGGCAGTCCGCAGCAGCGTCCACGCGATCAGAAACAGTCCGGCGAACGCGGCCAACGTCAGTACGAAGGATTCGACGGCGAACCCGATCGTCCCGCCGGCCAGACGAGCGACGGCAGTGAAGACCGGGAATGGGTCGGTGGTGTGCAGGAACCAGTCGTCCTGCAGTTGGGGCAGTGACGGGCCGACCGCGTGCAGCAGGTATGTGTTCTGGTTAGATCCGAACGGTCTACCGAAGCCCACCCCACTCGACGCCGCCACGACAGCCGCAATGGACGCCACCGGCCACACACCCCTCGGGAAGTTCGGCAGGCGGGCAGGCGCAACGGACCCATCGACACTGGACAGTGAATTCCCCTTTGCAACAGCTCGGCCGGATTCGGCCTCAGCTTCCCGCACACCATGCGAGAGCAGAGACTGGCCCCGCAACGAAGGGATCATTGTCACTGACAATTTATCGCTGTGAGCCGCTCGCGGGACAAGATCAACAGCTCTGACCCAGCGTTGACGGCCAGCGGCCTGAGCGCTGCCGCTCAGCAAGCCGAAATCATCGAGGGCGGAACGACGCCCGATGACGGTCGGCTTGCGGCCCCTGGTTCGTCCGCGTGGCCGGCGCTTCCTGGGAGCGGCGTGACGTGGCGGATGGAATCAAATTTCGCCTGACGATGTTCACCAACCAAAGGCGACCAGCGGGCTCGGTGGCCGCCGGGAGAAGGGCCGGTCGAGGAGGGGAGGTGGCATTGATGTTGAGTGAGCTTTTCCTTTACCTGGCAGTGATCTCCGCCGTGGTGGGAAGCGTCCTCCTCCTGGAGCGGATAGTGGTAGGTCCGCATGCCACGGCCGGCACCGGGTATGCCCGTGTGGACAGCGCTTTCGACTTTGATCGGTTGCGGCGGAAGCAGTACGGCGCCCGAGCACTGAGCCTGTTGCGGCGGCGTAGACGCCCGAGTCTTCCTTTGCTGCGGGAGCTGATGACGCACGACAATCGGCAGCTTCGGGACGCCGGCGAACAGTTCATCCCGGTCGCCAGCATCGTGGGTTCGGTCGATGGCGCATCTCAACTGTTCGACCGGAGCTTCAGGCCGGTCAGTGAGCGATCCCGCGCCCGACTGGGCAGCGTCCTGGTGGCCATGCGCGAAGGTGAGCCGCTCCCGCCCATCGATGTGTACGCCTGGCGCGGCAAGTACTACGTTCTCAACGGCCATCACCGGGTCGCAGCCGCCCGCGCTGTCGGCAGTGACTTCATCAGCGCCCATGTCATCGAAGTGGGCTGAGCTATGTCTTCGACGGCAAACCGATCCACCATCCCGATAAGACGTCAGTCTTGCGTCGGGCCGGCGTCTCGCTCGACGGTCAGCTTCTGACCCAGTCATCCATCCACTTCGCGTTCGGCTGGCCTGCTGGCTCGGCCCTGCATGCTTGACTTGGTCGGTCATCGGTCGGGAAGTGCGTCGTATTCGGCCCAAGCCAGCTCACGGCCGGGCCAGGCAACTCGAGTGAACGGCCAGCTCTCAGCAAGCCAGCGCCCTACGATCGCATACAGCACCTCGTCCAGGCCGCCGGACACCTCACTGGCTCGGACCCACAGGGCGGCCGCGGCGTCAAAGCCTTGCTTCTGGGAAGCGAAGATGTACACGCAGCCGAGCTGCACCCGCTCGTCTGGGCGCATGACCGCATAGGCGAACGACGAGCGCCATTGGGCTTCCTTTTGGTGCCAGGCTAGGTCGATCTGGTCCTGCTCCAGAGTCAGGTCTTCCGAGGGCCAGCCCCACGCCTGACCGAACTGTTCCCAAAGGTGCTCGCGGGAGGTCATGACCGCGTCGTAGTCCTTGACGACATCGTGGATGGCGAGTGGGCGAATTCGGAAGCGGTCGGTCTCCAGCAGCTCAGGGATCTCAAAGTCTGGTGGCAGAAACGTCAAGGCGGTCTCCTGGATCTTTGCGCCAAGCATTTGGCGTGGCGTCCGTCGGGCTCAAGTTCGTTGACAGTATCGGGTGCCGGCCGCGAGCAGCCTGCTGCTGGTGATTTCGTTGGATGGTCTCGCCGCGAGCCCGGACCCGCGGTGGAGGGCTATCTGCCAGGACTTGGCCTGGTCAGCTTTAGCTTTGTTCCGCGGATGCGCAGCCGACCTTTGGCCTTGGCAATTTGTGCGTATTCAACGGACAAAATTGGTCCGCCCACAGCAGGGCCACGACAGCGAACACCAGCCCCACCGCAGCTTCGGCATAACCCGCCTGGAACACGGTTCTGCCGCAACCGGTTGTCAAGCTATCCGAGCTGTCCGGCGGGTCAGCATTGCCGGCAACGCAAGGCCGCCGAATTCAACGGTCGGCACCGCGATGAGCAGGATCGCCGCGATGCGAAGCGTCAGCCATCGCTCAGCTCCCGCCGTCCCGTTCGCGCACCTGCAGCCGGCGCACCCGCAGTTGGTCGACCTCCAATTCACCGATGCGCAGCCGGCGTACCGCCGCATCGCCGATCCTCAGCCGCCCGACCGCCAGGGCACCAATTGCGACGGCGCCCATTGCCACCGCTCCAGCCGCAGCAGCGATGACGGCGCCGAATGCGACCGAGGCTGCGCCGGTGGAACTGGCGCCGGTTGCCTGCGCGCCGGATGCCTGAGCGCGGGTGGACATGGTGGGCGGTTGTTGTGTACGCATGATCTTCGCTCCTTAATCGAATCTGGGTTGGGATGACCTTA
>JBKOZG010000378.1:0-6934 GCA_046725775.1 Actinomycetota bacterium
GAGTCATGGCCCACAACCTGGCCAAGATCGCCGCCCTGACCGCCTAACCGGCCGCCAGTGGCCAACCACGGTGGCCGAACACCCATACCCCGAATCCGGCCAACAGCGACCAACCCACTTCTTCAGGTCCTAGTAGCTAAGCGAGCCGCTCAAGCACGATTGCCATGCCTTGGCCGCCGCCGACGCACATCGTCTCTAGGCCGACCTGCACGTCTCGGACGCGCATGGCATTCAGCAGCGTGGTCATGATCCGCGCGCCGGTGCAGCCGAACGGATGACCGAGCGCGATTGCCCCTCCGTGGACGTTGAGCCGCTCCAGATCGACACCGAGATCCTGGGCTGAGGCGATCACCTGGACCGCGAACGCCTCGTTGATCTCAACCAAATCCATGTCGTCGATCGTCATCTCGGCGTTGGCCAAGGCCCTGCGACTCGCCTCGACTGGACCCATGCCCATGATCTCTGGACTGAGCGCGCTGACGCCTGTCGCGACGATCCGTGCCAGCGGCGTCAGACCTAACTCGGCCGCATGCTGGTCGCTCATGATCACCACAGCAGCCGCACCATCGTTCAGCGGACAGCAGTTGCCGGCAGTGACCGTGCCGTCTGGGCGGAAGGCAGGCTTCAGGGCGGCGACCGCCTCCATTGTGGTGCCTGGTCGAGGGCCGTCGTCGGTGTTCACCACGGTGCCGTCAGGGAGCTTTACCGGTGCAATCTCAGCGTCGAAGATCTGGTTCGCAATCGCTTTCTCGGCAAGGTTCTGGGAGCGTACGCCGAACTCGTCCTGCTCTGCGCGAGAGATGCCGCGCAGGGTGGCGACGTTCTCGGCAGTCTGGCCCATCGCAGTGTAGATGTCGGGCAGCATTCCGTCCTCGCGTGGATCGTGCCACTTCTGGTTGCTGGCGGCAGTGGCCAGGCTGCGCTGCTCTGCAGCGGCGAAGATCGGATTGTGGGTGTCGACCGGGTCCACGCCAGCGGAACCGAAATTGCGATACCGCGAGACACATTCCACCCCTGCGGACACATACGCATGCCCCTCGCCCGCCTTGATGGCGTGGAAAGCCATCCTGGCGGTCTGCACGCTGGAGGCGCAGAAGCGGTTGATCGTAGCGGCTGGGACTCCGTCCAGCCCTAGTTGCACCGCGATCCGACGCGCCAGATTCCCACCATGCTCGTCACGCGGCTCGGCGCAGCCGACGTAGATGTCGTCGAGCGTGCTCGGGTCGAAGCCATCGAGGTTGGCCAGGGCTGCGGTGATCACTCCGGCCGCAAGATCATCTGGACGCACTGTGGTGAGGGATCCCTTGGCGGCGCGGCCGATCGGTGTACGCGCCGCAGCGACAATGACGGCTTCGGGACCTTCGAGATTGACACGCGGCATCATGATCACAACCCAAGATCTCGACCGATGAGCTCTTTCATGATCTCGTTCGAACCCGCCCAGATCTTGGAGGCCCGCGCGTCGGCCCACGCGCGCGCGACCCGGTACTCGTTCATGTAGCCGTAGCCACCCCACAGCTGGACGCAGGCATCGAGAATGTCGTTCTGTGCCTGTGCCGACCACCACTTGGCCTTGGCCGCATCAACAGCGGTCAGCGTGCCGCGTACCGCCTCCATTACACACTGATCGACGAAGGCTTGGGTGACCTCGGCATGAGTCTGTAGCTCGGCGAGGGTGAACTTGTTGGCCTGGAAGGAGCCGATCGGCGTGCCAAAGGCTTTGCGTTCCTTCACGTAGACCAGGGTCTCGTCGAGGATCTGCCGAGCGTGAGCGATGTTGTTCACTGCAGAGCCAATCCGCTCAGCCACCAGCCGCTGCATCATGTAGACGAAGCCCTGGTCAATCTCGCCGATCACATTAGCCGCCGGAACTCTGACATCGCCGAAGAACAGCTCGGAGATGTCTGACTCTGGCTGACCGACCTTGTCCAGCTTCCGGCCACGTTCGAAGCCAGGCATGGGGGCCTCGACCGCGAACAAGGTAATACCCTTGGCGCCCTTCTCCGGCCTCGTTCGCGCCGCGACCAGAACGAAGTCGGCGCTGGCGCCATTGGTGATGAAGGTCTTCGAACCGTTCAAGATCCAGTCCGTGCCGTCGCGGACCGCCCTGGTCTTCAAGGCAGCAAGATCAGAACCGCCGGAAGCCTCGGTCATGGCGAGCGCGGTGATCAAGTCGCCGGTACAAAACCCTGGCAGCCAGCGCTGCTTCTGTTCCTCGGTGCACAGGTCGACCAGATATGGCGCGATGCAGTTGGTGTGGATGCCCACACATGAGGAATAGGCGAATGCTAGCCGGGATAGCTCCTCGGCCAGGATCAGTGAAAATCGCGCGTCGTCAACGCCGGCGCCCCCGTATTCTTCGGGCACGTTCAGCCCGAGCAGACCCTGCCTCCCCAGTTCCAGCCACACCTCACGGCCGAGCTCGTGGCTGGCAATGTGTTTCTCGTGATGGGGCCGCAGGGTTCGATCGACGAACGTCCGACAGCTTTCCCGGAACGCGTCGTGGTCTTCGTTGAAGATAGTTCGCCTCATCGCGCCTCCACTGAAAAGGAGCTGAAGTTACTCACCAGTAGGCCAACTCGACTATATGCGATGCGGGGCGTGGCTCACGGGCTGCCAACTGCCGGCGACCGCACCCCGCTACTCGGCACTACGATCAAACGCGATTATGGCCAAGACCGTCGCGCTCTCTCCCGAGGTCACCGAACTTGCATTCCAGCTTCGGCGACGGGGCATCGCTGACGTCCTCGATGCAACGGACCTCACCCGCGCGCTCTACTCTTCCGACGCCTCGCTCTATCGCGTGGTCCCTCAGGCCGTCGCGCGGCCACGGACGATCGAGGAAGCGGCGGAGGTTCTGGACGCGGCGCGTACTGTCGGCATGCCTGTGACAACTCGCGGCGCCGGCACCTCGTGCGCGGGCAACGCAGTCGGCTCAGGATTGATCTTGGATACCTCGCGGCACCTGAACACCATTGTCGAGATCGATCCAGACGCGCGTACGGCGCGAGTCGAGCCAGGTGTCGTGCAGTCGGCGCTGCAGATCGCTGCAGCGCCGCATGGGTTACGTTTCGGGCCAGATCCATCGACCCACAACCGCTGCACAATCGGCGGAATGATCGGAAACAACGCATGTGGCCCACGCGCTTTGGGATACGGCAAAACCTCCGACAATGTGATAGGGCTCGAGATGATCACTGGCTCTGGTGAGCATGTCACGCTGAATGGGCCAGATCATGATCACCATGCCAGCCTCGCTGCCCTGAAGTCAGTGGTGCAGGCAAATCTCGGCATCATCCGCACGGAGTTCGGGCGCCTCGAGCGTCAGGTGTCGGGCTACTGCCTGGAGCATTTGCTGCCGGAGAACCGCTTTGATGTGACGCGATTCCTGGCGGGCAGCGAGGGCACACTAGCCGTGATCATCGGTGCGACTGTTCGGCTGGTGGCGGACACTCCGCACAAGATCATGATTGTGCTCGGCTATCCGACGATGGCCGATGCGGCCGATGCTGCGCCGCTAATTGTTGATCACCGCCCGACCGCCTGTGAAGGCTTGGACCGGCGGATTGTCGATGTGGTACGCCGTACGCGGGGCGAGGCGGCCGTACCACCACTGCCTCGTGGTAACGGGTGGGTCTTCGTCGAGCTCGCCGGCGAGGATCTGGCCGAGCTGGGGACACGCGCCGATGCCCTGATTGCTGCGGCCGGAGCATTGGATGGAGTCGTGGTACCCGATCCTGCACAAGCGATGGTGCTGTGGAAGATCCGAGAGGACGGTGCCGGATTGGCGGGCATCAGCCTCGCCCGACCGGCCTATCCCGGTTGGGAGGATGCCGCAGTGCCGGCGCAGCACCTCGGCTCGTACCTACGAGACTTCGACCGGCTGCTTATTGATCATGGATTGGATGGGCTACCGTATGGTCATTTCGGGGACGGATGCGTGCACGTCCGCATCGACTTCCCGCTGACCGAGAAGGGCGGAGCTCGGAGTTACCGGTCTTTTGTCGAAGAAGCCGCGCGGCTGGTTGCCGGCTATGGCGGCTCGCTGTCAGGAGAGCACGGTGACGGCCGGGCGCGGTCAGGGCTGTTGTCGACAATGTATTCACCTAGCGCCCTCGCGGCATTTGGCCAAGTGAAAGCGGCTTTCGACCCCCAAAACCTGTTGAACCCCGGCGTCTTGGTCGATCCTCGCCCGTTTGACAGCGACCTCCGCGCTGTAGGTCTGGTGGGTCGCGTCGATGACTTCGCGAATGCCGTCCACCGCTGCTCCGGCGTCGGCAAGTGCCTCGCCAACACCACAGCCGGGCTGGGCGTGATGTGCCCGTCCTATCAGGCCACCCGCGAGGAGAAGGACTCAACTCGTGGGCGCGCCCGGGTGCTGCAGGAAATGATCAATGGTGAGGTGGTTCATGGCTGGAAGTCGCCTGCGGTGCACGAAGCCTTGGATCTCTGCCTGTCCTGCAAGGGATGTGCGCGGGATTGCCCGACCGGTGTTGACATGGCCGCGTACAAGTCGCAGGTACTCGATCACACCTATCGACGCAAGATCAGGCCGCGCAGCCATTATGCGCTCGGCTGGCTCCCCCGCTGGGGCAGGTTGATCACCCGCGCCCGTCCCCTGTCGGGCCTGATCAATGCGAGCTCAGCAACCCCTGGGGTCAGAGCGCTGCTCCGCTGGGCAGCGGGCATCGACCAGCGACGTTCGCTGCCGAGGTTCGCTTCGGTTGCAGCGCGCAAGAGACTTGCGGTTCCCGAGTCGCCAGGTGCTCCAGCGATTGTTTGGGTCGACTCGTTTTCCGATTTCTTCGCTGGGGACGCCGTCGCGGCCGCTGTCTCGGTGCTCGCCGCGGCTGATTATGCGCCGCAGCTCGTGAAACGACCAGCTTGCTGCGGCCTCACTTGGATCAGCACCGGTCAGCTCGACGGCGCACGGCGACAGCTGCGCACCGCCTTGGACATCCTGCATCCCTACGTCGCGGCGGGAACGCCGGTAGTCGGCCTGGAACCCTCCTGCCTCGCGGTTTGGCGCAGCGATGCGGCCGAACTTCTGCCTGACGATCCTCGGGTCGCTGACCTCGCAGCCGGAGTGTTGACGCTGGCCGAGCTGCTGGGGCGTACGCCGGACTGGTCACCGCCAGACCTCAGCGGCATCGAGCTGGTCGTTCAGCCGCATTGCCACCATGCCTCGGTACTCGGCTGGCAGGCCGATGCGACATTGCTTGCCGCGACTGGGGCGACCGTCACCACCGTCGGCGGATGCTGCGGCCTCGCCGGCAATTTCGGTGTGGAGAAAGGCCACTATGAGGTGTCGGTCAAGGTGGCCGAGCACGACTTGTTACCTGCCGTTGCCGCCCACCCCGAAGCCGTCGTACTCGCTGACGGCTTCTCCTGTCGGACTCAGCTCGCTCAGCTGGTCGACAGGAAAGCCATCACCCTCGCCGAACTCCTCGCCAATCCCCGACTTGTCAGCGTAGGTGGTCGTGATAGCAACCCCTGACGCTGACAAGTCGGCTTATGTGTCGGCGGCTAGCGGGTAAGGCGGCGGTGGGTCACGCGGTGTGGTCGGGCCGCCTCCACGCCGAGCCGCGCGATCTTGTTGGCCTCGTAATCGGCGAAGTTGCCCTCGTACCAGAACCATTTAGCCTGGTCTTCGTCGTCGCCTTCCCAGGCCAGGATGTGGGTCGCGATCCGGTCAAGGAACCAGCGGTCGTGTGAGATCACCACGGCACATCCCGGAAAGTCAAGCAGCGCATCCTCCAACGACTGAAGCGTCTCCACATCAAGATCATTGGTCGGTTCGTCGAGCAGAAGCAGGTTGCCGCCCATTTTCAGCGTCAGGGCGAGGTTGAGGCGGTTGCGTTCACCCCCGGAAAGGACTCCGGCGGGCTTTTGCTGGTCCGGGCCCTTGAAACCGAACGATGCCACGTACGCGCGGGAGGGCATCTCGAAACTGGCGACCTTGATGTGGTCAAGCCCGTCGGACACCAGTTCCCACACGTTCTTCCTCGGGTCCAGCCCGGAGCGGGCCTGGTCGACGTAGGAGATGCGCACCGTGTCGCCGAGTATCAGATCGCCGGAGTCTGGCTGCTCTTCACCAACGATCATTCGAAAGAGCGTGGATTTGCCGACGCCGTTCGGCCCAACCACGCCGACGATGCCGGCACGCGGCAGCGAGAAGCTCAGGCCGTTGAAGAGCAGCTTGTCCGCGAAGCCCTTGACCAGCATCCTCGACTCGAGCACATGGCTACCCAGCCGTGGGCCCGGTGGGATGTTGATCTCCTCGAAGTCGAGCTTCCGGCTGCGCTCGGCCTCGGCCGCCAGCTCCTCGTAGCGCGCCAGCCGGGCCCTGTTCTTGGCCTGCCGCGCCTTCGGGTTCGACCTTGCCCACTCCAGCTCACGCTCCAAGATCTTTGCGCGCTTGGCATCGCGGCGACCCTCGATCTGAAGCCGAGCTTTCTTGGTGTCCAGATACGTGGAGTAGTTGCCCTCGTACGGATGGGTCCGGCCGCGATCCAGCTCGAGAATCCATTGCGCGACGTTGTCCAGGAAGTACCTGTCGTGCGTCACCGCCAGGACCGCCCCCGGGTAGGCCTTCAGGTGAGTCTCCAGCCATTGCACCGACTCGGCATCCAGATGGTTCGTCGGTTCATCGAGCAGCAGCAGGTCCGGCTGCTGCAGCAACAGCTTGCAGAGCGCGACACGGCGCCGTTCACCGCCAGAGAGCAGGTCCACTAGGGCGTCGGGGGGCGGGCAACGCAGCGCATCCATCGCCTGCTCCAGCTGGGAATCGATATCCCACGCGTTCCGGTGGTCCAGCTCGGTTTGCACCTCGCCCATCTCCGCCATCAGCGCATCGAAGTCGGCGTCCGGCTCGCCCATCGCGCCGCCCAGCTCCTGTCTCTTATACACATCTGACGCTGCCGACGACCGCGTA
>JBKOZG010000153.1:0-7797 GCA_046725775.1 Actinomycetota bacterium
ACCGTAGACCACTGCACGAAATCGAGCTGCGCCAGGAGTGGAGCCCGAGGAATATGAGCGGGTTTCGCCGAAGAGATCGCACCGACGCCGCTGCTCCCGGAGTGGAACCGCAGATCCGAGTGGCATCGGATAAATCGCGCCAAGCGCTGGACTTGTTGGCAAGGTGACCATCTGCGATCGCACCGCTGCGAGTCAGGTGCACCGAGGGCCACCGGTCGAGCATTGGGGTCGATGGCCGTTGGAATATCGCGGAAAAGCTGCCGAAGACATCCCCACGATCGCACGCGCTGATTACGGACTAGTGGGGCTGACCTGCCGGACGAAGATGCTGGAGGGATCCGACCCGTGCGTCATGGCGAAAAATGGGAACACCGCTGCGCCGTTGGAGCCGAGTCCCTCGTAGTCGCCGAGGAAGAACCCCCGGGCCACCGGGGCCTTGCGGCTGTCGAATGAGGTGTCGGTCACCCGGGTCTCTTCGCCCCAGCTATTCGTATTGGCGCAGTTGTCGTGACAGTAAACCACGAACGCGTCGGTCGGCGTCGTAGCACCATTGTCACTGGTGTTGTTGCGGAAATCGTAGTAGCTCACCGCCACTGTGCCGTCGTCCAGCACCTGCACCATCGGGGTGAAGGCCTGGTTGTTGCCGGTCGGCTCACCCGGATCCGCCGCGGGCGTCTGGTTGACCCGGATCGGCGGGGACCAGGTGAGGCCGCCATTCAGCGACTGCGAGAACGCGATGCTGGAGCGCGGACCGAACCGCAGGTCCTGCCACACCACGTAGATCGCACCAGTCGTAGGGTCGACGATCGCCTCGGGGTTGATGTCGCCGGTGCGGTGCGCCGCTCCGTCGTCGGGGTCGACCACGATCCCCCGGCGGAAATCGCTGATGATGATCTCCCTCTTCGACCAGGTCGCGCCTTGATCCCCCGAACGGATGGCGGCGATGTTGAAGCCCCGTGTGTCGTGTTCGTTCTTGGTGCCGCGGAGCTGGGTGAACACGTCGAGCAACTCGCCATTGAACCTGGCGTTGTCTGGGAGGACGACGATCAGGTTGCCGATCGTCTGGGCGAGAGTCCCGGCCTTGAAGATCGTCCTGGCCGGCTCCCACGAATTCCCGCCATCGGTGGTCCGGGCGAGGTAGGGGTCGCCGCCGAAGGCCCGGGCATTTTCGAAGGCCTGCTGGTTGGTGTTTCCACTGGGTGGCGAAAGCAGCCGGTCCCAGACCGCGTACACGAAGTTGGAGTCGTTCGGGTCCGCGGTGATCGAGTTCTTGTCGTTGAGAACGTTTTGGCTCTCGTCACGGATCAGCGTAACCGGGTCTCCCCAGGACGCCCCGTGGTTGGTGGAACGCATCACCAGCATGGCATTCGGCGAGGTGTCAAACCCGCCCGGGTTGGTGTCCACCGACAGGCTCATCAGGTACGCGGTCCCATTCGGGGAGACAGCTATCCACGGGTCGGAGGCCCGCTCGTAGTTCCCGCCGTTAGCGGCCGTCCCCCCGGTGCACTTCGTCGATTTGGTGTTGGCGTTAATTGACCAACCAGCTCCGCCGTCCGCGCTCGTTGCGGTGACCAGGCCCTCGGAGCCCCCGTTACTCCACCGGTCTTGTTGCCACGCCCCGATCATGACCATGGGGTTCGACGGGTCCACGGAGAGCCACGGCTCGACCTCACTGTTAGTGACGTTCGTCCCTCCGATGTTGCCGTCGTCGCCGTCACAAGCAGCGATCGGGCTCGCCCCCGTAACCTGCACCAGGGGGCCACTGGCCAACGGAACGGCAGCAGCCGATCCAACGCCAGCGACGAGCGTGAGCGACGCCGCCAGCGCGATCCCCAGTTTTGTACGCCGCATTTTTGGACGATTCATACCAAACCCCCGAGACGTGTGAAGCTCACTCACCATCTAGCTCGCGCGGCGGAGTGTCAAGGCCACACACCGCAGCGAGAGCCATCTCTGCCACGACGCCCGAACTGGCGACCCAAATCATCAAACACCGCGCCATAAGCACGTGCGACTCCCCTATGGCGCGTTCTCGTGATCTTGGTGGTCAGTAGCGCCAGAGCTCTTGACCAAACGACCCTCACGTGCACCAGAACTTAGGTGTTAGATCAAGCGCCGTTCGGGGCCCTTGGCAACCCTAAACAACGGCTAGTGGGAGTTTGCCCATGTTCGCGGCGTTACCCATCCAGTCCGTTGGCCATTGGTGGATTCCAGGGAATGGCTCTAAAGCCCCGGGGCCACACCAAAATCAGCAACCAGGGGCAGGCGACGCTCGAATTTGACGAGTTCACGGAACCGGCTGGATGCCAGACCATATAACGGTCGATCAGTTTCTGCCGTCGCTCAGGTGGCCCTTGCGTGATCATGGACGCTCTCGCGGACCCAGTAATCTATGGGTCCTTGCGGATAGCGCCGATGAAAAGCTGTTCAGGACAGTTCTCATCGAGCTCGACCGGGATATAGCCTGGGCGCGGTTTTTGGATCGCAGGAAATGCTGGGGCCGGCTGGTGGGAGCCTGGTGGTTCTTTGCCCTGTTTGTCGTGAACGCTATTTCAACACGATCCTGGGAGAAGAGTTTCTCTTTCGGGGTGTGTTGCGCCCCAGGATGGAGGGCGTATTTTACAGGTGGAGCTGGGTAGCGAACGGGGTGCTCTTTGGCCTCTATCACCTTCACCAGCCCTGGGGTATCCCAGGGTCTGTCATTAGTGGTGTCTTCCTGTACACATTTCCAAGCTGGCGATTCCGCAGCACCTGGATGAGCGTTATCATCCACTCTGCTCAAAGTGTGTATTTTGCTTTCCTGATCCTTGGAGTCGTACTGGGTTTGGCATAAGCGTGTGAGAGATAGAAATTGAATTCACTATTTATTATCAGGAATCCCAGGCGTTATCTATGACGATTTGGGCTGAAGCCCACCATGATGTGGAACTCGTCGAAGAGTCGGGCTGTTGGCCCGCCGACGATTACCGGAGGGTCTGGCCGGCATCACCACTTTGCACGAGTTGATCCCTGAGCATCTCGATCCGACGGCGGAGCCGGACCAGGTGCAGGTGGGATGGAGAGCGACCGAGGCCCGTGGGTGCAGGCGCTGCTGGCATCCGGCTATGTGGTGTTCGCAATCAATCCGATGCAGGTGGCGTGTCACTGGGAACGGCACTCCGCGTCGGGGGCGAAGTCGGATGCGGCGGATGCGCATCAATTGGCTGAGATCGTACGGCTGGACCGTGCCCATCGCCGCCCGATCGCCGGCGACACCGAGATCGCCGAACACGTCAAGATCGCGACTCGCGCTCATCAGACGATGGTCTGTCGGTTCGGCGTCCGAGCGCTACCGCATTCTCTTTCATCGAACAGGTTCTCTACGTTCCACCATGCGACGTGATATGTCCGTATTGAGCCTCCTTGGGCGATGGCAAAGTCTTGGCCGTGCAGGACTTTCATGTCGGCCAGGTGCAGCAGGCCCTTGCCGATCGCCACGGCTTGGGAGGAGGCGTCACCGGCGGAGATGGGGTCGGAGGGTTTGTGGCCGACGGCGACCTGGATGTCACCGGTGCTGCGGGACAGCCGCAAGCCAGTGCCAGATGCGGGTACCGCGCAGACGTGTCTCGATCTCTGCCGGCTCGAGGTTCTGCTCCTGCGTCCTCGACTACCCGGTAAGCAGATGTATCTGCTCATCTGTTGGAGGAGTCGTTAACACTCCCCACGCCAACTGGGCGAGCACCGGGTGCGGAGGCATCATCAGCCGACGGCGCTGCATGTTTCCTCGGATGATGTCCCAAGTTCGTTGCGCCCCAGCTGAGAGGCGTACACATGCCTGACCGAGTACGGGATGCCAAAGACGTGGACCACGGCGACGGAGGTTACCAGTACCCGCTAATGCAAGTTTTGAACGATTGGAATGAGCAACCGGACGCTGGCCCAGCAGGGCCTGAATCAGGGCCAAAGCAAGTGCGGTACTCCACTCCCGGGCATCGGGTAGTCCGGTTCGTTGTTTGGCGGCCCAACCCGCCTAGCAGCATCGTCAGCTTCCTGATCGGTCAAGTCCAGCGGTGGCTGGTTGGGCTGCGGAGGCGAGGACCGGGACCCCTTGAGGCCGGGCGGCCGGCTCTCGATCAGGCACTTGACATGAGACATACGCGACAATGTCGTGTCGTCGACATGTAAGCCTCCTTGGTCGGGCGCTGACCAGAGTGACTCATGCAGCCGCCGTCGCGTAACCTCCTCCAGGTCAATCTGTGGATAACTCACTGCGGTCGCTGGCGTCGCGGAGCGCGACATAGGAGGCCACGAGCGCCAACCGCTCCTCGGCTAGTCTCGGGTCGTCCAGGTGGCATCCCGCAGCGACCCAAGCGTCGGAAAGGGCCATCGCCCGCACCCTCAGCTCGGCCGCGCGATGTACATCGGCCGGATCTGCTTGGTAGACGTAGCAATAGAAGCGGACCATGGCCGTGACGAGGTCGTCGTAGGTGACCTGAGCATCATGCTGCTGCGCTCGGTGGGTGTGCCACCAAGCCACCTCCAGTTCGGCCGCGAGTCGCGGATCGCTGCGGAGCCGGCCGGCCCGGTTGGCCATTCGAAAGAACCGTGCCATGTGGCGCCGGGCGGCCTCTGGATCATTGTCTGGATTCGGCGCCCAGGCCTGGCATCCACGCAGGACGTGCCAAGCCGCCTTCAGATTTCTGAATTGTCCCAACGCAAAGCCGTGCCGCACCATCCCGAGCAGTCCGGCCAGCATTCGCGGCCAATCGCGGCGGTAGTACCCAACCCACGCCTCACACTCGCTGCGACCAACGGCGACAGGATCGAATGCGAATCGGTGACTTTGCCGTCGCATGGCCCGATCCTTCCGTACCGAATCGTCTGAAGGAAGACTGACAACCATGCATGGCTCCACCAGCCAATCGGCAGCGACAATCGGCCAAGTCGTTAAGGAGCTCCAGCAACGGATCGACGCGTTGCCTCCTGACCAACTGCATCGCCGCACCTTCATCACGACTTATCAGCGAACCACGCAGGCGGTCGGCGACGCAGTTGACGCGGCGTTCTTCGAGGACCTTGATTGGGTGGTGCGCTGGGACGTCGCATTCGCGAACCTGTTCCTCGTGGCGCACGACGCTGATCAGATGGGGCACCACGTGCCGCGGCCGTGGCGACTTGCGTTCCAGGCCGATCCGGCGCTACCGCCCATCGTCCACTTGCTGCTGGGCATGAACGCACACATCAACTGCGACCTGCCACCGGCGACGCTTTCGGTGATCACCGATCAGGATTTCGAAGACCCGATACTGATGGATCGACGTCGTCGTGATCATGAACGCATCGACCGGATCCTAGCGAGGCGGGTGACGGCGGAGGATCACACGATCGGCGGCGCCCGCAGCCTGCTGGATCGCATTCTTACGCCCGCAAACCGGTTGAGCTCCCGACGCTTCCTCCGCGAGGCTCGACATAAGGTCTGGCTGAACCTTGGCGAGTTGCAGCGGGCCCGACTGGAAGGTGCCGATGTTTACCGTGGTCGGCTAGCCGAGCTCGAGCTGCTCGCCGCGGCCAAGATCGCCGACTTATTGAGACCTGGCCAGGTTGTGCTGCGTCTGGCGCTGACCGGCTTCGGGGTTACGCTGCCGCCGCCGGAGTCTCGCGAGGGGTGAACGCTGTCTCGGCGCTAGCCAGCGAGCACAACCCAGGTCTGACCGGGCTTGAGGGCGATCGCATCGCCTGCCTTGTCGCGGAAGCGCAGCGGCGCCGATGCCTTGGTCCGTTCCCAACGTCCTTCGATCTTCCTCCCGTCCCGGTGAATCGTCACAGTACCGGTACCAACCGTGTCGGACTGAACTGATGGCGCACCCCGAACATCACGATTGCCGTCGGAATGGTTACGCACGTTCATGATCACGACGTTGTCAGCTTTGGTGATCGCGCCGCTGTCACCGTCGGCGTAGCGAGATCCATTCCAGTGAACGATGTATCGACCCGATGTGTATCGGAAGTCGAAAGTGTCATGTCCCACGCGTACCTTGATCGCTGTAGCCTCAGCTGCTCGTGGTGCTGTGTCGTCAAAGATCCAGCCTATGGATGTGGCCGAGGCCAGCTTCGTCGATTTCGCGATCTTGTCCAAATCGACGAAGACGTTGTGCGGTGCTACCCGCCGACTGTCCCGAGTGGAGCGTTGGATCTGCATGATCGAGGCATCGTCGATCTTGCGCTGGACCGCTCGGTTGGCTCCGGAATAGACCAGCGCAGGTTTGCCGAACAGCGGCAGTAGCTGCACGTCGGTGCTGCGGGCACTGCGGATCGGTCCGAGACGCGTGGGGAACCTCGAGTGATAGACAGCAATAAGTCGCGTCTGGGCGCCCTCCACCTCTTGAACGAAGGTGATGTCGGCTTGGTTTAGGCCCACCTGCGGTCTAGCCGCTGCGATGTTTTCCACCTTGGCCGCGATCACTTCGTTCTGGTTCACCTCGCCGCCCGTCAGTGGGTCGGCGGGCTTCTCGGGTTGCTTGGTTGCCGTGGTCGGCGAGGGCATCGGCGCTGGCGATGGAGACTCAGTTGAAATGGAGCTGGTTGTGAGCGGGTCCGACTCTTGGCCGTTGATGATAGCTGCGATGCCGATGCCGCCAGCCACCACGACGGCGACGGCAGCAGCGGTGGCGAATGCGAAGCGTGAGCGGCTCATGAACGAGTGGGCATGACGGGCACCACAGCAATCTCGAGATGGATAGTGCAGCCGCTACCGCGACACCACTAGACGGCGCCCGGCCGGCCGTGGCACATCTTGAACTTCTTACCCGACCCGCACGGACACGGCGCATTGCGGCCAACGTTGGCGTACGGGTCGTCGGCTTTGCTCGCCGTCTTGCCGGTTGTCCTGACTGAGCCGTCTTCGGCCGGTGCGGAATAGCTGAGCGGAGCACGCGTGCCGCTCTGCCCGCCGAGGCCTTTGGCCTTTACGTTCGGCGCCGCAACTGGCTGCTCAACCAGGACGTCAGGCTCAGACTCCTCCTCATCGACCGCATGCACCGCGACTCCCGGGCCGTCCGGGTCTGGCCCAGACTCCACAAGGTGTCGACCGGCTCGGTCATGACCGTTTGGGCTGGCAGCGGCGGTCCTACCGGTTCCAATCTGGACTGCTTGGCCCTCGGAATCGGTCACGACGCCGACTGCAGGTGCCTGCTGAACCTCCACATCAAGGTGGAACACGTAGCCAACGACTTCCTCCATGAAGGCTTCCATCATTACGTTGAACATGTCGCCGCCCTCCCGCTGGTATTCCACCAGCGGGTCGCGCTGCGCCATGGCACGCAGGCCAATACCTTCGCGGAGGTAGTCCATCTCGTAAAGGTGCTCGCGCCACTTACGGTCCAGGACAGTCAGCAGCACGCGGCGTTCGAGCTCTCGCATGACCTCCTCACCGAGGCTCTCCTCCCGCCGGTCGTAAGCGGCCTGGGCGTCAGCCTGGAAGTCATCGATCAACATCTGCCGGTCAAGGTCCTCCCGTTCCTCGTACTCGGCGAGCACCAGGGACACCGGATAGAGCGTGTTCATGTTGCTCCAGAGCTGTTCCAGGTCCCAGTCTTCGGCAAACCCTTCCGTCGCTCCCACCACGTATTGCTCGATCACGGTGTCGACCGTCGCCCGGAGTCGCGGCTCAACGTCGGCACCTTCCAGCACCTTGCGACGGTCGCTGTAGACCGCATGGCGCTGCCGGTTCATCACGTCGTCGTACTTGAGAAGGTTCTTGCGGATCTCAAAGTTCTGCGCTTCAACCTGGCTCTGCGCGCTCGCGATCGAGGCAGTCAC
>JBKOZG010000251.1:0-13088 GCA_046725775.1 Actinomycetota bacterium
ATCACTCGCACTGTCTCGTGGGCTCGGAGATGTGTATAAGAGACAGGTGTACACCTCCTTGTCGATCTCACCTTGCTTAGCCAGACGATCCAACGGTTCGACCGCCCGGGTCTCGATCGAAGCGAAGCCGTGCAGTTCGAAGGTCTCTCGCAGCCGGTCGAGTACGAACTGTTCGACGATGCGGGCTTCCGGTGTGTACTCCGGGAAGCCCGACAGCGGCTTGGGGCGACTCACGCTACTCCTTGGACAGTTCTGCGAGGTTCTGCAGGTACGGGTTGCCGACTCGCTCGCGGGCCATGGTTGTCCGCGGACCGTGTCCTGGAAGTACAGCGACCCTGTCCGGCAACGGCAGCACCTTGGAACGCAGGCTCTTCAGCATGTCGGGCAGGCTCCCACCTGGCAAGTCGGTTCTGCCGATCGAACCCGCAAACAAGACATCGCCGGAAAAGACCACTGAATCGATGTCTGCGCTTGCCTGGTAGGCCGTCTTGTACATGGTCGAGCCCGGGGTGTGTCCGGGTGCATGGATCGCCTGGAAACTGAGGCCAACGATCGCTACCTCGCCCCCATCATTCAACTCGCGTACGTCATCCGGTTCCGTAAAAGCTGCCGAGCTGCCCGTCAAGCGCTCCAACAGCAGCCGCGTCTCAAGCCCCATCGCCCGCAACGGATCCGTCAGCAGCACTCGGTCATCGGGATGCACCCAGCAGGTCGAGTCGTATGAGCGGCACAAGGGCGTGACAGAGCACATGTGATCAAGGTGTCCGTGGGTGAGCATCACCGCTGCCGGCTTGAGACGGTGCTCCATGATCAACTCGGTGACGCCGGCGACCGCATCCATTCCCGGATCGATGATCACGCATTCCGAGCTAGGCATCGCAGCCACCACGTAGCAGTTGGTTTGCCAAGGCCCAGCAGGAAATGAGGCTATGAGCACGCGTTCGAGACTATTCGAGACTATCGGGCAGGATGGAGCTATGACCGAACAAGCTGGGCCTGAAGCAATAGGCCCGGCCGCCTTCGGACGGGTGGATACCGACGGCACGGTATACGTCCGTACCTCGGCTGGAGAACGCGCGGTAGGGCAGGTACCTGATGTTCCCGCAGCCGAAGCGCTGAGCTTCTTCACTCGCAGGTTTGAGGCTCTGGAGCTTGAGGTCACGCTACTCGAGCGGCGCATAGAGACTCGGGCCTTGTCACCCGATGATGCCGTGGGCTCGATCAACAAGGTGCGCGGCGCAGTCGCAGACGCGCGTGCTGTCGGTGATCTGGACGGCTTGCAGGCCCGACTGGAAGCGCTGTTTCCGGTGATCGCGAAGCAGCGGGCCGCTCGCAAGGCGGAACGTGCAAGACAGCACGAGGAGACCCGGGCTGCGAAGGAGAGGTTCGTGCTGGAGGCCGAGCGGCTCGCGGCCGGCAATGACTGGCGCGGAGGAGTCAACCGGTTTCGGGTGCTGCTTGAGGAGTGGAAGTCGCTACCGCGCCTGGACCGTGCTACCGATGATGCCCTGTGGCACCGGTTCTCCAGTGCGCGCACCACCTACACGCGGCGCCGCAAAGCCCAGTTTGCCCAGCAGAATGAGCAGCGAGAGGCGGCGCGTCTGATCAAGGAAGGGCTGGTCACTGAGGCGGAAGCGCTAGCTGGATCCACCGACTGGGGTCCGACGACCGGCGCCTTCCGGGACCTGATGGCCCGCTGGAAGGCGGCCGGACCGGCCCCGCGCGATGTCGAGGAGTTGCTGTGGAAACGATTCCGCGAAGCCCAAGATCGGTTTTTCGTGGCCAAGCAGTCGGCACTGTCGGGGCAGCACACCGAATTTCGGGTCAACGCTCAAGCTAAGGAAAGATTGCTGGCCGAGGCCGAGGCGCTGCTGCCGATCGACAACCCTAGCGCTGCCCGGGCCGCGTACCGCGACATTCTGGGCCGCTGGTCGGCCATTGGAAAGGTGCCCCGTGACGCGGTTCGACCCCTAGAGACTCGCCTTCGCGCGGTGGAGAACGCCATCAAGGCTGCCGAGGAAGAACGCTGGCAGCGCACCAATCCCGAGGCGAAGGCGCGGGCTGCGGACACGGCCGCAAAGTTGCAGGCCCAAATCGCCGCGCTCGAGATACGGGCCGCGGAAGCTGAAGCACGTGGTGACCATCGGGCCGCACGTGAGGCGACAGCGTCGGCTGCGATCTACCGCGAATGGCTCGTGCAGGCACAGCGAACAGCGAGCGATCTCGGCGGCTGAGCCACATCAGTCGCCCTCACGCTACTGGTGAATACGGTATGCCTCGTAGACCGCCGGCACACCACGCACGGCGCGCAGCACGTGGTCTAGGTGGGTAGGGTCAGCAGTCTCGAATGTGAACTTGGCTCGGCAGATCCGGTCTTTGCTGGTGTTCAAGGCCGCAGACAAGATGTTGACGTGCTGGTCCGAAAGAGCGCGAGTGATGTCAGATAGCAGCCGATTGCGGTCCAGAGCCTCAATCTGAATGGCGACCAGGAACGAGCTCTTGGCATTAGGTGCCCACTCGACCGGGATCAGACGTTCCGGCTCGGAGCGCAGGTTGTCGGAGTTGCTGCAGTCGACGCGGTGCACCGATACTCCTGCCCCCCGCGTCACGAAGCCCAAAATGTCGTCGCCGGGCACAGGTGTACAGCACTTGGCCAGTTTGACGAGGAGGTCGGTGACACCAATGACACGAATCCCGCAGTCGCTGGCGCCACTGCTGCTGCGCCGACGCGGCCCGGTGACTACACGATCCTCGCTGGTCTCATCGGCGACCATCTCGTCGCCGCCCTCGACCATGATCAGTCTGTTCACCACGGCCTGTGCGCCGACTGTTCCTTCGCCAACCGCGGCGTAGAGCGCTGAGACATCCGCCAGCTTGAAGAACCCGGCCACCGCGGTCAAATGCTCGAGGGTAAGCAGCCGCTGCAGCGGCAGCCCGCCTTTGCGCAGCTGACGGGCCAGCAACTCCTTGCCGGATTCGATCGACTCCTCGCGACGCTCACGGGTGAAGTAGTGGCGGATCTTGTTGCGCGCGCGTGGGCTGTGCACGAAGGTCAGCCAGTCCCGGCTGGGCCCGGCGCTCTCGGCCTTGGAGGTGAAGATCTCCACCACGTCGCCATTCGCCAAGGACGACTCCAGAGGTACCAATCGACCGTTCACACGGGCGCCAATCGTCTTGTGCCCGACCTCGGTGTGGATCGCATACGCGAAGTCGATCGGCGTGGAATCCTGCGGGAGCGAGATGACGTCGCCTCGCGGGGTGAACGCATAGACCTCGTTGGAGTTGATCTCGAAGCGCAGTGAGTCCAAGAACTCGCCTGGGTCGGCGGTCTCCCGCTGCCAGTCGAGTAGCTGCCGGACCCACATCAGCTCGCCGGCGTCATCGGCACCTTTGACGGTATGAGCGGAACCCTTGGCTTCCTTGTACTTCCAATGGGCTGCAACACCGTACTCGGCACGACGATGCATATCGTCGGTACGGATTTGTAACTCGACCGGATTCCCCTCCGGGCCGATAACCGTGGTGTGCAAGGACTGGTACATATTGAACTTCGGCATCGCGATGTAGTCCTTGAACCGTCCTGGCAACGGGTTCCAGCGGACGTGCAAGACGCCGAGCGCCGCATAGCAGTCACGATTGCTCTCGACCAGCACGCGGAGGCCGACCAGATCGTAGATCTCCTGGAAGTCTCGACCGCGGACCACCATCTTCTGGTAGATCGAGTAATAGTGCTTCGGCCGTCCCGTAACATTCGCTTTGATCTTGGCGGCGCGCAGGTCGGCCTGGACTTGGTCGATGACGTGTGACAGGTACTCGTCGCGGCTAGGGGCAGCCTCGGCCACCAGCCGTACGATCTCGTCGTAAACCTTCGGATACAAGGTGCCAAAGGCAAGGTCTTCCAGCTCCCACTTGATGGTGTTCATGCCAAGGCGATGCGCCAGCGGGGCGAAGATCTCAAGCGTCTCGGCCGCAATCCGGGACTGCTTGTCAGGCCGCAAGTAATGCAACGTCCGCATGTTGTGCAGCCGGTCGGCGAGCTTGATTACCAGCACTCGGATGTCCCGGCTCATCGCGACGACCATCTTTCGGATGGTTTCGGACTTGGCCGCCTCGCCGTACTTGACCTTGTCCAGCTTGGTACAGCCGTCGACCAGCAGCGCGATCTCTTCACCGAAGTCGCGGGTTAGTTGCCCGATCGTGTAGTCGGTGTCCTCCACCGTGTCGTGCAACAATGCCGCGCACAGGGTCGCCTCAGTCATGCCCAGCTCGGCCAGGATGGTCGTGACTGCGAGCGGATGAGTGATGAAGGCATCTCCACTCTTGCGCGTCTGGCCGCTATGCAGCTGCTCAGCCTTGCGGTACGCGCGCTCGACCAGCGCTAAATCGGCTTTCGGGTGATTGGCCCGGATGACTTGGAAGAGCGGATCGAGCGCTGGCGTCTGCGGTCGACTGGAACCGAACCGGGCAATCCGCTGCCGCATCTTGACGCGCTGCTGCTCAGCACCGGCACTAATCCTCCCCGGAAGGCTCGGGCCGGACTCAGCGCCAGCGCCCTCAGCCTCGGGCTCGGGCAGAATAAGGGCGCGCCGCGGCTCATGCGCGACGTGGCCTCTCGGCCCCGACGGCTTGGCCTCTTGGGTGGACGACCGAATGGCCGCCCCATGATCGCTCACAGCCGCGTTCCTCCTCAGCAGAATGCCATTCTAGACAACGAGTTGCTTCGGTCGGCGGAAGTAGCAGTCCGCGCACCGGTCCGGCTGCGGCAATGCGCGAGCTTTTGTGAGCTGCTCGCGCTATCAACTCTGTTCTATCAACTCTGTTGCGACGCTCGATTCCGTCGACTTGCGCTAATGGTCTGCTGTTCAACCTCCTCGGCCGCCTGCCTGACAACGACAACCTGGTCGCCCCCCTCGAGTTTGGCAACCGTGGGGTCGTAGAACCGGCGCAAAGTCTTGTTACGCACCACGGCAATCACCCGTTCCCCGTCGACCTCGCTCGGCGAGCGGCCGATCTCGTCCTTGGTCACCGGCCGCTCGCTCACCTCGAGACCTTCGTTGCTGGAGAGCAGGTCCTCGATGATCGCTCCGAGGTGAGGACTTACAGCCGAAAGTCCAAGCAGCCGTCCGACCGCTTCCGAAGAGGTCACCACAGCGTTGGCCCCTGACTGACGTAGCAGCGAGGCATTGTCGTCCTCACGAACCGCAACCACAACGTGTGCGCTCGGGTTCAACTGGCGCACCGTGAGCATGACGAGGATGGCGGAATCATCCCGGTCAACAGTGATCAGCACTTCGCGTGCCTTCATGATCTCAGCGCGCCGCAGGATGTCTCGTCGAGTCGCGTCACCCTCGATGGCGGCGTACCCGCGGAGGTTGGCATCGGTGATTGCCGAGGGCCGGCTGTCGATGATGACTATCTGCGTGGGATTGGCGCCATTGGTCTGAAGCGTCTCCACAGCGCTTCTACCCTTGGTGCCAAAGCCCACAACCACGACGTGATTGCGCATCCTTTTCCTCCAGCGTGCGTCTTTGAAGATCCGACGGCCATGGTGCGCCAGCACCTCGAGGGTCGTGCCGACCAACAACACCAAGAACGCGATCCGCAAGGGCGTGACGACGACCGCACTCACTACCCTGGCATGCGGTGCCACCGGCGTGATGTCGCCATAGCCCGTCGTGGTGATCGTCACGGTCGCGTAGTAGATCGAGTCGATGAGACCGACCTCGCCGTCGTAATTGTCGGTGTATGAGTCCCGGTCAAACCACACAATCAAGACCAGAATCAGCAGCAACAGCAAGGCAATCAGCCCGCGTTGCATCAGCTCAAAGGCTGGTGAGGCGGTGCGCGCGGGCAGCCTGACGAGCGTGTCGGGCGTCCCGGACCGACTCGACCCGTCCCGGCGGCGCCCCGGCTCGGTCAGGCTCATGTGCCTACTTCTTCCGCTGACTGCGAGGCTTGTTCTGCGGTTGGGGACGTTTGGATGCGCCGTCGCGATGTGGTCGTACGTCTGACTTATGCGCCACTGTGACCCGCTTGGCCCCGTTTCCCGCCGCCGAACGGGCCTCCTCAAGTTCTGCGTTGCTGGGTTCAGCCTCGTCAGTGGCAGTGATGTCAGCCACCTCCGGCTGAGCGATCGACGCCGAGCTGGTCGTCTCGACCACTCGCTCCTTCTGCGCCTCTTTGGCACGGCGTGCCTCGACCCGTGCTGCCAGCTTCTTCATGTCGGGCTCGCGCTCCTTCATCTGGGCGAGCAGCGGCGTTGCGATGAAGATCGAGGAATAGGCACCGGAAACCATGCCGACAAACAGCGCTAGAGCGAGATCCTTCAGCGGACCCTCGCCCAGGATCACGGCTCCCGCGAACAGCAGTGCTACCACCGGCAGAACGCCAATCACCGTGGTGTTGATTGAGCGGACAAGCACCTGATTGACAGCGAGATTGGCAGCCTCGGAGTAGGTCCGCGTGGTACTGGAGCGAATGTCGCGGACGTTCTCACGCACTTTGTCGAATACCACGACGGTGTCGTAGAGCGAGTAGCCGAGGATGGTCAGCAGGCCAATCAAGGTGGCCGGCGTCACGGTGAAACCGACCAGGGCGTAGATACCGATGGTCAACATCACGTCGTGAACCAGCGCAATGAGCGCTGCAGCCGACATCTTGGCATCTCGGAAGTAGATCCCAATCACAAGGGCGACCAGCGCCAGGAAGACCGCTAGGGCAATCAGTGCGCGCTCAGTGATCTGGCCGCCCCAAGAAGCGCCGATCAGACTGTATGCGACCTGATCTGGGTTTATGCCGACCTCGTTGGCGATCGCAGCCCGCACTTTCGGCACTTCTTCGGTGGGATCGAGCGTCCGAGTCTGCACCCTCACCTGGTTCTCGCCGATGGTGTTGACAATCGCTTCGTCGAGATCAGGGACGCCGGAGTTACCAAGCGCCTCCCGCATCGAGTCGACGGTCTGCGCGGTGACTCGGGTAGGCGCTTTGAAGTCCGCGCCGCCTTTGAATTCGATGCCGAAGTCCAGTCCTCGCGCTACCAAGGAGATGAGCGCGATGCTGATCAGAATGGCAGACAGGATGTACCAGCGACGCCGATGCCCAATGAAGTCGTAGGAGATCTCGCCGGTATAGAGGCGGTGCCCGATCGTGCCCAGCTTCGACATCAGGCCCCTTCCTCGCTCACGGCTGCTGGACGCGCGATCACCGGCCGGCGAGAACGCGAACCAGGCAGCACCTGAACGCCGAGGTGTTCCGGATCGAGCCCAGAGAGTCGATGTCCGCCACCGAAGAACTTGGTTCGCGCCAACAGTGTCATCAGCGGTTTGGTGAAGAGGAAGACCACCACCACATCGATCAGTGTGGTGAGGCCTAGCGTGAACGCGAAGCCCTTCACTGATCCGATTGCGAGCACGAACAACACCAGCGCTGACAGCAAGGAGACGGTGTCCGCTATCAAGATCGTCTGACGTGCTCTGCGCCACCCCGTCTCGACAGCCGTACGCAAGCTTCGGCCGTCGCGCACCTCGTCACGGATCCGCTCGAAGAAAATCACGAAACTGTCTGCCGTAATCCCGATGGCAACGATGATGCCGGCGATGCCTGGAAGGTTCAGGGCGAAGCCGACCGAGCTGCCGAGCAGCACGACGCTGGCGTAGGTGAGGATCGCCGCGATCCCCAGCGAGGCGACTACAACGATCCCGAGACCGCGGTAGTACCAGAAGCAGTAACCGACGACAAGCGCGAGACCGATGATGCCGGCGATGATGCCGGCTCGTAGCTGCTCGCCGCCCAAGGTGGCGGAGACGTTGTTGACTTCCGAGACGTCGAAGGCAAGCGGGAGCGCGCCGTACTTCAGGACGTTGGCCAGCTCAGTGGCGCTCTTCTGGGTGAAGTTGCCGGAGATTTCCGCCCGGCCGCCCGATATCGCCTCATTGACCGATGGTGCCGAGATGGAGACCCCGTCCAAGACGATCGCGAAGCGGTTCTGCGGGTCACTCCTCTGGGAGATCTCCCGCGTAGCCTGTTCAAAGGCCGCCCCGCCTTCGGAGTTGAACTCTAGGTTCACCACCCAGTTGACATTGTTCTGCGGAATGCCGGCAACCGCCGTTGACAGCTGGTTCCCCTCGATCAGCGTCGGCCCGAGCAGGTACTTCTCGGTCTTCTCCTGGTTACATGCGAACAGGCCCTGGTCGGCGATCTCGGTCACTTTGGTTTCGCAGGTGAATTCGGCGAAAGCGGTCTGGCAGGCTTCGGTCGGCTGCCAGTCCAGTGCCTTATCTGGCGGAGTCGCTTGCCCGTCGGCCGGCACGCAAGCCTTATCCAACGGGACCGGCGGAGCGGTCGGCAAGGCGGGCAGCGGCTTGTTGTTGCCGCTGCCGCTTGGCTGGGAGCTGGGAGGCGCGCTCGGCTCGGGCGCCTGCGCGGATTCTGAGGTGCCCGCAGTAGGCTCTTCGCTCGGCGCCGGGGTTGGCTCACTTGTCGGGGCTGCCGTCGGTTCTGGGGGTGGTTGTACCTGCTCGGCCGCGTACACCGCTCGGAACCGCAACACGGCTGTCTGGCCGACGAGCCGGACCAGCTCGTCCTGCTGCACGTTCGGCACGGTGACGATGATCTGGTTGTCCCCCGCCGTGGTTACCTCGGACTCGCCGACGCCCAGGCTGTCCACCCGACTCTGGATGATGGTCTTGGCCAACTGCAGACTGTTGGGATCCACTGTCCCGCTACCGGTGGTGTTCCTCGCCGTCAGAGTGATGGTGGTACCGCCCCTGAGGTCCAGACCGAGCTTGGGAATCCAGGTCCCACTGACCGCCATTAGCGTGATCAGACCCGCCACCAACACGGCCAACACGATCAGGGTGCGGCCCGGGTGACCAGTAGTCGTTGCCACTCGCGTGTGTTTCCTAGCTACTGGGAAGGCTCAGTCGGCGGTCGGAGGCTTCGAGTCGCGGGGGGTCGATGAGGAGTCAGGCTCGACGATAGGCTCGTTACCAGTCGCCGTCGTCGGGCCCTCCAGCGGCCGCTCACTTTGCAGGTCAAGCGGCTCATCGGAAGAGGTGAACTCCTCCTCGAGTTCGTCCTCCTCCTCCTCAAGACGGTCCTCGTCATCCCCGGTGACGACCTTTGTGATCGCCTGCTTGAGCACCGTGAGCTCGGCGCCAGGGGAGATCTCCAACACAACTTGTCTCGGACCCACTGACACGACTGTGCCGAAAACGCCGCTGCCGAGCAGCACCCTGCTACCAGGGCTGAGGGCTTTCAGCGTCTGTTGCTGAGCTTGCTGGCGCTTCCGCTGTGGCCGCAAGATCAAGAAGTAGAAGGCCGCCACCAGCAGGGCGATAAAGATCAGGGTTGAGTATTGCTGCATTGCTCCGGCATCCGATTGTGAGGGTGCTGCGCGCTAGCGCAGTACCGATGAGTTATTCCCTGCGGCTCAGTCTTGCGACCTCTGCTGAAAGAAACCGACCGCCGTACTCTACCTAGTCTGCGACGAAAACCTGCATCGTACGACCGTATCGGCAGCCCGCCTCGACGGCTGCGCCGCAGGTCAGGCAAAGAGGTCAGGTGTGACCGCAACGCCGCCTGCGGGATTGGGAGGTCTCAAGCCGAGGTGGCGCCAGGCAGCAGGCGTCGCAACCCGGCCGCGCTGAGTGCGCATCAGGAAGCCCTGCCGGACCAGGAATGGCTCCGCGACCTCCTCCACGGTTTCGCGCTCCTCACCGACCGCAATGGCGAGCGTGGAGAGTCCGACCGGACCACCACCGAAGCGGCGGCACATCGCGTCAAGCACCGAGCGGTCCAGTCGATCCAGACCAAGCTCATCCACCTCGTAAAGCTCGAGCGCATCACGGGCGACCGAGAGGTTTACGCGGCCGTCCGCTCGGACCTGGGCATAGTCGCGTACCCTGCGCAGCAGCCGGTTGGCAATGCGCGGAGTGCCGCGGGAACGGTGGGCGATCTCTGTGGCACCTGCCGGCTCCAGCTGGATTCCCAGTAGTTCTGCCGAACGGTGCAGTATGTGCTCCAGTGCGGTGGCGTTGTAGAAGTCAAGCTGCGCGGTGAAGCCAAAGCGGTCACGCAACGGACCTGGCAGTAGACCAGCCCGAGTGGTGGCCCCAACCAGCGTGAAGCGCGGGATTTCCAAAGGGATCGCGGTTGCTCCCGGCCCTTTGCCGACAACGACATCCACCCGGAAATCCTCCATCGCGAGATAGAGCATTTCCTCGGCTGGCCGGGACATCCGGTGGATCTCGTCGAGAAAGAAAACTTCGCCCTCCATGAGCCCGGAAAGGATCGCAGCGAGGTCACCCGCATGCTGAATGGCCGGACCGCTTGAGATCCGCAGCGGCGCATTCATCTCGCTCGCGATGATCATTGCCAAGGTCGTCTTGCCGAGGCCTGGCGGGCCGGACAACAAAACGTGGTCGGGTACGCCCCCGCGGTGCCGTGCTGCCTCGAGCACCAAACCGAGCTGGTCGCTGACCCGGGGCTGGCCCTCGAACTCAGACAGGGTGCCAGGCCGGAGCACCGATTCGGCGGCACGCTCGTCAGGATCGGCGTAGGGACGTACCAGGCCGGCGATGTCGTCGCTCACATGCTCACCGGACTCCGCTACTTGCGAGCCAGGCTTTGCAGCGCGGCCCGCATTAAGACCGCGACGTTGACCTGAGGATCCTCACGCGTCAAGGACTCCACCTCATCGCACGCGGACTCGGCGTCCTTGGCTGACCATCCCAAGCCCTGCAGTCCCTGCGTCACTTGTGCTCTCCACGCTCCGGATGACCTGACCGCGGATACGGCTACATCAGCCTGGTCGACCGCATTGATCTTGTCCTTGAGCTCGATGACAATGCGTTGTGCACCCTTGCGGCCGACACCGGGCACCTTGCACAGCTGCACCAGATTCTCGGTGGCGATCGCAGTGCGCAGCTCATCGGGACTGAGCACCGCCAACGCTGCCTGAGCCAGCTTGGGCCCAACACCGGTAGCTGTCAGCAAGAGCTCAAAGAACTCCCGCTCGTCAGTCGAGGCAAAGCCGTACAGGGTGAGCGAGTCTTCCCGCACAATGAGCGACGTCGCCAGCGTTGCCCGCTGACCGAGCCGGAGCCCGGCCACCGTGCTTGGGCTGCAGACCGCCTGAATGCCCAATCCGCCAACCTCGATCACCGCTGATGTCGGGCCGACCTGAGCGACCACGCCGGTCAGTTGCGCGATCATGTCCCTCCCCCGCAGGGTGCACGGGACCCGCCCCGCTGCCGCTCCGCGCGCTCGGCTGCGGCCTCCACGGCAGCGTTCAGCCGAGCAGTCGTGCTACCCCGCCACACATGACAGATCGCAAGCGCCAGCGCATCTGCCGCATCCGGTGGCTTAGGCGGATCGTCGAGTCTGAGGATTTTTGTCACCATCGCGCCGACCTGATCCTTGGGGGCACGACCCGAGCCAGTGATGGAGGCCTTGACTTCGCTCGGGGTGTGCAGGCTCACCGGAATTCCATGCCTGGCGGAGACCAGCATCGCCACGCCCGCAGCCTGGGCGGTACCCATCACCGTCTGCATATTGTGCTGAGCAAACACACGTTCAATGGCGACCGCGGTGGGTCGGTAGCGGCTAACCCAGTCTTCGATGATCTCTTCGATTGCCAGGAGGCGACGTGCGATATCCAGCTCTACGGGCGTACGGATGACATCGAATGCAACCAGCAACGGCTGTCGGCCGGGGACGCCATCAACAACACCCAACCCGCATCGGGTCAGGCCCGGGTCAATTCCCAGCACCCGCATGCGTTCCCCTCGATGTCGCGTGACCGGATCGCCCACGCGATCCCCCTTAGCCCTCAATAAACGAACAGATGTTCGGCAGCCTATGCGGCGCTCCTGACGTTGACTGCCGCGACACGCTGTTCGTTCGCAACTAGTGTCGCAGCCGTTCTCCCCGGCTGGCGCGGGTGCCCTCATCTGCTTGTGCGGACTTAGTTCTGGCGTGCCTGCCATTCGTCCGCGAGCATGCTCTAGACGCTGGAGTCTCGCCAGCCGTCGCGGATTTCCATGGTGTGTCGAAGCCGCCCCTCGAATGTCATGCCAACCTTCTGCAGCACAGCGGCCGAGGCCAGATTCCGGGGGTCGCAGGTAGCCACAACACGATGAAGATCCATGGAGTCAAATGCAATGGTGAGCAGCGACAAAGCGATCGCTGTGCCGAGTCCTTTGCCCCAATGATTGACGTGCACGGCGTACGCCACTTCGCCCTGGCGCCATCGACGACAGAGGATTTTGAGTTCACCAAGTCCGAGCACGCTTCCCTGATCCTCGGCGACCCACACATGCCAATCCTGCGGCTGGTGGTTCCATTCGCTGACTGCCTGCGCGACGAACGCCTTGGTCTCGGGCACGGTGTTGGGTCCCCACGCCTGGTACCGGCAAGCCGCAAGGGTCGACGCCCACTCGTGGACTGCTGCCCAGTCTTCGATCTCTATGGGCCGAAGTGAGATTTCGGGCACCGTGCAATCTCGTATCAGGGATTAGCTGATTCTGGCGAGCACCTCATCGGAGACATCAAAGTTCGCGTACACGTTTTGCACGTCGTCGGAGTCTTCGAGGGCGTCAATGATCCGCATCAGTTTCTCGGCTGTCCCCGCATCGACCTCTTGGGTGTAATCCGGCACGAAAGAAACCTCGGCCGATTCGTAGTCGAGTCCTGCCTGCTGCACTGCGGTGCGTACCGGCACCGTATTGCTCGAGTCAGTGATGATCTCGAAGCTGTCACCGAGATCGTTGATCTCTTCGGGGTCGGCATCCAAGGTCGCCTC
Organism: Actinomycetota bacterium; assembly: GCA_046725775.1. Classification (GTDB taxonomy): domain Bacteria; phylum Actinomycetota; class Actinomycetes; order Propionibacteriales; family Propionibacteriaceae; genus Microlunatus. Next base: position 12,803 of record JBKOZG010000251.1, read on the forward strand.
GAGCAGGTCGTCCTCGCTGATGCTGCGACCGTCTTGCTGCTTGGCGACAATGACCACGCCCTTGCGCGTAAACATCCGCGCCGTCGAGCCGGCGTCGGCCATGGTGCCGCCGTTTCGCGTTACTGCGACCCGAACATCCGACGCCGAACGGTTTCGATTGTCGGTGAGGCACTCGATGAGCAATGCGACGCCGGCTGGACCGTACGCCTCATACATCAACGTCTCGTAGTTGGCGCCGCCACCTTCGGCCCCGGAGCCACGCTTGACAGCCCGGTCAATGTTGTCG
>JBKOZG010000130.1:0-7243 GCA_046725775.1 Actinomycetota bacterium
GGGCCGACCCGTAACCCATCGGACCTTGAGGTCGCTCCCCTGTCATAGGCCTCCGCAAGCTCCCCAGGAGACACGACTGCATCGAACCAAGCCGCCTTGGCCAGCTGCTCGGCGGACCTGCCGTGACGCCACATCCCACGGCGCGACCACACCCAACGCGCCTCCGGAAATGCATCGCGCACGCGCGGGATGCCGTTGTAAGGCCAGGTGCCGTCGAACACCACGACTGCTGGCCGCAGCCGTCCCACTGCCTCAGATACACGTTCAGTGAACAATTTGTTCCAGCGTCGAGGCGGCAATCCGGTCGCGCCAGCAGATGGCAGGTACTCGAACGGGAATCCGTATTGGGCCACCACACCGACCCCCTGTGACAAGGACAGGAAATGGGGAGCCATGTCAGGCTCCGCCCGGCGGGCGTAGGCCATAAGTCGCGTCAGGTGCCCCATCCCAGCCCCATTGCTGCTGATCAGAAGCAACGAGGGACGCTCGGGCGTCGCACGCTTAGGCGACGAGACGGATGGCTTGCGCTGGCCAATTGTTTCCCGCGGTCCGATCAGCTCCGAGAGCCGGCACTGGTGCGTCTCATAGCCGAACGTGGCCCGAACCCAGGTATCCGCGCGGGCCGCGACTTCCGCGTAGGCTTGTCGGTCGGCGTACAGCTGGCTCACTATCGATAGCACCTGGGCTGGTTCGGCATAGATCGCCGCGTCGCCGAACAACTGATCAAAGTGTGGCGGCAGGATCACGGGCAGACCGCTGGCCAACGCCTCCAGGATGTTGCGCCCAAAGGCCTCGACCCGCGCCGGATGGTGGTAGTAGACGAAGAAGTCCAACTGGGCCAAGAACTCGTGCGGCTTCATGCTGCCGAACGGGATCACCTGCCAGGAGTCCGGCAGGTAGCCCAAGGTCTCGCGTGCCGCGCCAGCGCCACCGAGTATCTTGACGACGGCTGACCCGTCTACCGGGTACACGGCCTCAATCACTGACGGATCGGTCGGCCAATTCTGTCGGGACGGTCGACTGTGCCGGCCGATCACCGGTCGGTCGGACCGCCAGCGGTGCCGGTCGACGTGCCAGGCGTCGACATCGATGATGTCCACCCAGTCCTTTTCGCGCAATCCGACCGGAATAGCCGGGGCCACCGCCTCGCGCACCAACGGCCCCATCGGCGCCCAGATGGGTGCGACGCCGAACCGCTCCCGAGCGATCTGATCGACCAAGGCGGGGTCATAATGCCGGCGCCCGTCAATGTGGATCGGCGGCGCGCTCGCGACGAGCACCGCGTGCTCGGTCTCAATCGGAGGAAGCTGGTTGGCGGCCGCCTGTAGTACAGCCGGATGCCGCACCACCACGACTTTCGTTCGTATCGGGCGATCGCCTAGTAGGAGCCTCGCCCTGCCGCGATGTATCTGCTCGCGGATGCGTGGATTCAGCGGCGCGACGCGGGATACCAAAGGGCCGTTCAGGTGAACCAGACCGGTCGACCAGCCGATTTGCGCCTGGGCGGCGATCTCTTCCGCCAAGCTGTGCGAGGTCCTACCGGGAAAGCGGAAGTCCGAGACCATCAATACGTCGCATTGCCGCCGCGGCCACAGTCCGTGGGCCCCCACCGGCTCCATGAGCGGAGACTAACGGTCAGTCGGCGCCGGCCGGCACCTCACGCGCCGAGCCTTGAGAATGATTTCGAAGGACCACAGACGGTCGCACAGTTGCACGGGAGGTCAAAATACGGCTTTGGACTAGGCACAATTCGAAGCGCCCTGGCACCGCTTAGGTCGGGGTCGCGTCGTGGGCACGAACATGGAGCAACAGTGCCGCCGACCAGCTGAAGTTGCTTGTGCCGTGCCCCGACCCGGTTCGGGGATTGAAGTACTCCCGAAGTCCGGCACCTGCTACCAATGTGATCATGTCCGCCCGAAGCCGATGCGCCAGCGCTTCCTCGCCGTGGGTCCAGAGTCCTTCGGCCAGCAGCCAGGTGGTGTTGAGCCATGTAGGACCTCGCCAGTAACGCCGAGGGTTGTAACGCGGGTCCGTGAGATCAAAGCTCGGCACTCCGCGGATTCCCGGCTGGCCGGCGCCGAAAGATGGTCCTGTCAGTGTGGCGCAGAGGGAGTCGCGCACACCGGCAGGCAACCCCGGCAACACCAGCGGGATCAGGCCGGCGACCGTACGCTCTTCGAGCAGACGGCCGGACCGCACGTCTCGAGCAAGGAAGATTTCGTGGCTGGCGCTCCACAGCTGGTCGACAAGCGCCGTGGTGATCCGCTTCGCTTCGCGCCAATGTCCAGCAGGATCGCGGCCCAACGCGCGCGCCATCTCGGCGAGAGCCAGCTCAGACCAAGCCCACAGGGCGTTGAATCCCGGATCGAGGACGACGAATTCGCCACTATTTCGCACCCAATCGTCGTCATACCTGGCATCGCGATAAGTCAGCGCTAGCCGGATGTAGCGCGCATCGTCATCATCGGTTGGGCGGCGCTCGCTGGCCCTCGCATGATCAATGTCGCGGCGCGTGTAGGACTCGAGGAGTGAGAGATCGGCCGGCACTGCGTGCATTGGCTCGTCCCAGGCGGGGGAATTGTCAAGACCGGTCTCCCATGGGTGCACGACTGCGGCAAGCCCATTCACGCTTCGCCGCTCGCGGATATAGGAGTTTTGCGCCACCAGTGCCGAGTAGGCGCGGGAGCCGAAATCGCTTCCGGCCGCGCCGAGGCGATCCATCACAGCACGTGCCGCGATGGCGTGAACCGGCGGCTGGATAATGCCCGAGGTGTCGATGGGTGGATGGCCTGGGAGCTGGGAAGATCGCCATGACGGTCCTGGGAAGTAGGCGTCGTCCCGTACAGCCGGATTGAAGGCGATGTGCGCTATCCGGCCGTCGGCCCATTGGGCACCGAAGAGACTCAACAACTCCCCCGCGGCGCGCGCAGGAGCAATGTGTTGCTGACCCAGTGCGATGAAGGCCGAATCCCAGCTCCACTGATGGGGATACAACCTCCGGGAAGGGACGGTGGCATGACCGTGCCAGTTCTCGATCAGAACTCGCATGGCGTTTCGCGCCAGTTGATCATGATCAAGCACGGCGGCTGTCGATGTGGTGTGGGTTACGACCATGCCAGTTGCCGCATCCGCCGTACCGAAGCCGGCAGGACCTCGTCGACGTCACCAGACAGGCGGCATTCGTACGCCAGCTCATCGGCATATCCGATTGCCCACAGCGTCTGCAGCGTCGCCGACCAGTCGATGTGACCGGCACCCGGTTCCAGACGGTTGCTGTCGCTCAGCTGGACATGCTGGATCCATGGCGCCGCAGCCACCAGCGCCTTGAGCGGATCAGCCTCCTCGATGTTCATGTGGTAGGTATCGGCGGCGATGCCGAGGCTTGACGAGGAGATCTTTTCGCACAGTGAGGCCGCATCGGCCAGGGTGTTGATCATGTGGTTCTCGTAACGATTCAGCGGCTCCAGCGCAATGATCACCCCCTCGGCCTCGGCGTGCGCAGCCAGTTGTCCGAATACATCGAGCAAGATCTCGGTGTCTTCGGCCTCGCTACGTGGACTTTCGAACGGTGGCAGGCGCTTGCTGAACATCCCGTACGAGGCAGGCGTCATCGCGAGCCGGCCACCGACCTCGGCGATGACCGAGAGCTGGGACTTCATCTGAATCAGGGCGTCAGCTCGTTTGTCGGCGTCGAAGTCGCCAACGAAGTGCCGCATCTCCACACACACTGTTGGCATCGGGACGCCGGCAGCTGCCGCATCTTTGAGTTCGGGTAGCCGTGCTGCGAAGCGGCCTTCACCGGCGCCGCGCAGCTCGATGGCATCAAAACCAAGTTGCTGGGCGTGCTCCCACCTCTCGAGTGCGGTCTCACCGCGCAGGTACTGCTCCTGGGCGGACAGACGTATGGCATGCCTCATGCTGCGGCCCGACCGGCCCGAGGCGAGCTTTCGAAGCTCAAGATCACCTGGATCAAGTCAGGGGGAGGCGAGTCGACGAGCCGGTAGGCATCAGCAGCTGATCGGGCTGGAATCACGTGGCTGACCAGCGGCATGGGATCGAGTCGACCGGTGGCATAGAGCCGGATCACCGTCTCGTGGAGCCGCTGCGGTGTCCAACGGTCCCGAAGCGACAAAGGCAGGCTGCCTATTTGCGACGACACCAACGTCACCCGATTGTGGTGAAACTCCTCCCCAAGCGCCAGCGCGGTCGCCGGGCCCTGGTAGAAGCTAGCGGCAATGACCGTGCCACCCGATCCGGCGACCCGGATGGCCTGGTGCAGCGCCGGATAGGCGCCGGTGAGTTCGATGACCCGATCCGCACCACGGCCTGCTGTGTACTTGCGTACCGCCAGCGCAAGATCACCATGTGCGGCTGGCAGCGGCGTGGCACCGAACTTCTCGGCGAGCTCCAGCCGATGTGGCATGGTGTCAATGGCAATGACATCGACGCCTTGGCTGACCAGCAACTGGGTGGTCAGCAGACCGATCACCCCTAGCCCGAAAACCACCACGGTCTCACCAACGGAGGCCCTGGATGCAAGCACTGCATTCAATGCAACGGCGCCCACCCTGGCGAAGCTACCGACCATTGGGTCTATCCCGGCCGGAAGGGCGTGGCCCTGAAGCCTCTCAGCCAGCAGCACGGCATGCGAGCGGTGACCCCACATCCCCCATACCACCTCGCCAAGATCAAACCCGGTGACCTCGGGACCGAGGGCTTCAATCTCACCGACCTCGGAGTAGCCCCACGCGGAGACCGGATAGTGAGAGGTCGACTCCCCCGGCAGGAAGAGCTCAACCTCCGGATCCCACAGCTTCTCTCGGTATGGATTGGTGCCGCGGTAGGTCGCTAGTTCAGTGCCGGCCGAGATGCCGGAGTAGTGGGTTGCAACCCGCACCTCGCCAGCATCCGGCACCGGCGTTGGATAGTCCCGCACCTTTAGCACCCCGCGGTGCGGCCAGCTCGATCAGGTAGGCCATTGGGCCCCTGTCACTATCCCTATCCCTTCTCGGCACATCCCACGAACAGCGGAATGGCCATCAAGATCGCCGGGAAGAGATAGGCGCCCAGGAACACACCACTGACGTAGCGTCGGCCGATGAACGGCAACCGGGCGATTGCGTACGCACCCGGAATCCCAATGAGCAGCGCCAGCGCCACGGAAGCGAGGGCCACTACGCGGCTGTTCGCTAGAAAGCGGCCAAAACCTTGGCCTCCGGAAGCGGTTGAGGATAGTACGTCCACGTAGGTCTGCAGAGTGAATTCAGAAGGTTTGACCCACAAGGAGGCGGGATTCTGCAACAACGACCCGATGGGCTTCACCGACAGCAAGAGCATGTAGTAGAACGGCACCAGCGTCGCGATAAGGAACCCGATGATCACCACCCAGCGACCGATCCGGAAGACACGGCTCTGCGCATGGTGCCGGGTGCCACGAGGCAGGCGGCGTTGCTCCGGTGGGGCGGCGACCTGACTCGGCGGAGTGATAACAGTTTCGGCGCTCATACCCGCTCTCCTCTCCTGCGCAGGATCAGCTGATAGACCGCAAGCATCGCTACCAGCACCAATGCCATGATCACCGATTGCGCCGCTGCCGCACCGACGTTGCGCTGTACGGTGAGGAAGTTGTAAATCTGCACGCTCGCGACATTGGTCCCTGCGGCACCGCCGGTCAGCAGGAAGATGTCGTCGAACTCGTTGAAGGTCCAGATGGTACGGAGCACCGCTAGCAGGCCGATGATCGGCATGAGTTGTGGTAGCAGATGAACCGTTGACTGCCACGGCGTTGCTGCGTCAACAAGCGCGGGCCTCTTCCGGTTCGTCAGACATGGCCGCAAGCCGAGCCATGAGGAAGAGGAACGCAAAGGGGAAGTAGCGCCATCCTTCGAACACAATGACTGTCAACAGCGCGGTGGGAACCGGGATCTCCAGCCCGAACACGTTCCACGTTCCGACCGCCTGAGACAGGAAGGGAATGAGCTCGTCCCAACCGAGCACGTTCTGGCCGATCACATTGACGATCCCGAACTGCGGATTGAGCATCGTGCGCCAGATGAAGGTCACGGCAACTACCGGCGCGACGTACGGCAGAAGGTAGGCGGCACGAACGAAGGTCCGGCCACGGAAAGGCTGCCGTACTGCCATGGCCGCAAGCACGCCGAGGAAGATCACCAGCACCACCGAGCCGAAGGTGTAGACGAAAGTGATCAACAGGCTCGACCAGAAGGCGCTGGAGCCAAGCACGCGCTCGTAGTTGGCCACCGTCAGCGGCTCAAAGAAGTCGGCGCGGCCAATCTGGATCAGACGCATCCCCTGAAAGGAGAGCAAGATCGACCATAGTAAGGGGAAGACCACGATCGCGAGTACGACCAGCAGCGTCGGCGACATCAGCCACAGACCCAGGCGGGCGTCACGCTGGGTGAGCGTTACTCGCTTCTTGGTCGTGTCCGTCTTAGTGGGGGGTTTCCTCGGTTACCGTTGTGGACACGGTGCTCCTCGATGTTCGTACGTCCCGGCGAGCCGGGCCTGGCAGCTTGTGATCGCGTAGACCCGAGGAGTTCCCCGGGTCAACGAATCGGTTGCTTCAACTAGCCGCCGAGGTCCTTCTTGACCTGTTCCGCGCCTTTCTGCGCTTCGTTCGCGGCGTCAGCAGCGCTTGCGCCGGAATTGAGCATCTTGGCCAGAGCCTGGGGAACCACGAATTGCCCGGCAACGGCGGCCGCCAGCTCGCCTTGCCCCTGTGGGATGCCCCACCGCTCGAAGTTCCCCGAGCTGCCAACGATCGTATTGAGAACCTCGACCGGATAGATCTTGGTCAGCAATTCCTTCTTGTCTACGCCGGCGCTGAGCTTGATCCAGCCATCGGCATATTCCTTCGGATTAGCCGGAAACCTGCAGCAGCTGTGGGGAGCCTGGATGCCTGGCTGCGATCGCCAGTGGCCGTGCTCTGATTCGTGATCTGCGGCGACTCGGCCACGCGCCCGCCACCACCCGGGACGTTGTTGATCTTGTACGGCGCGGCGATCCCGATGCGGTGCGGATCGTCACGGCGGCCGGTCGGGCACTCGGCGACGTGTTGTCGACTGCGGTCAGCCTTTTGAATCCGGCTCTTCGGATCTAAGGATGGTTCCGGCTTTTGAGGTAGGAGCGTGACCCATCTGCGGCGAGCAGGATCCGGAGCCGGTAATGATCAAAGTCTTTGAATCCGTGTGCGAGCCGGCGGACCTTTTCGATGATGAGGTTG
>JBKOZG010000253.1:0-5036 GCA_046725775.1 Actinomycetota bacterium
GGGCGCGACCACCGTAGTCAAGGGCGGATTGCATATCGCCGCCATGTCGAGCGAGCTCAGGACCGACATGACCGAGATGTCGCCGGGCACCGCCCAACCGATCCGGGACAGCTCGGCCACTAGGCCCGCCGATGCAACCTCATCGACGATCATGACCGCGGTAGTGTCCGGCGCAGTCGCCGCCAGTTCCGACGCGGCGTCGCGACCTGAGCGCACCGTCTGCCGGCAGCGCAGTACTACAGGCTCGATGCCGCGCTGTGCGCACAGCTCGCGGTAGGCGATTTCCGAGCGTACATAGGGTCCGTAGCTGGCGAAGCTCTCGCCCTCCTGGCTTCCGTTGACCAGCACGATCCGGTGATGGCCGAGCGCGGCCAAGTGGTCCATGGCCATCTGCACCGACGCGTCGAAGTCGATGTCGACGTAGTGCAGCCCGGTGACGTCCCGGGTGCGGCCGATGAGGGCGAACGGGATATCGAGCTCCTGCAGCGCCGTCACCCGAGCGTCGTCGAGCTGGACCTCCATCAGCAGCACGCCGTCGACCAGCTTCTGGCCGACCAGCGCTGCCAGCTCGCTGCCGTCGTTGCCGACTGGCCAGACAACCAGGTGGTAGCTGGCGGCGCTCGCCGCCCGCGCCGCGCTGGTGATGAACTCGGTCACCGACCCGACCAGCCGGTGCTCGAGCATCGGGTAGACGAGAGCGATGATCCGGGTACGCCTGCTGGCCAGGGCTCGCGCGACGACGTTCCGGCGGAAGCCCAGTTCGGCCATCACCCGTTCGATCCGCTCGCGGGTCTCCGGCGCCACCCGCTTGGAATTGTTGACCACGAACGACACCGTGGCGATTGACACGCCGGCCGCCTCCGCCACCTCTCGCATGGTGGTAGCCATCGCGCGTCCTCCGATCGTTATGCCTGGGACCCGGTCCACCTATTGACAAAGCCTCGATCGGCCAACCAGACTCGAGCGAAAGTCAGTTTAAACGCTTAACCACAAATCCGGAAGTGTCGCAATGTCGTGTTAAGCGCTTTGACACCCCTCCGGTCGAGTCAGCGAAGGAGCTGCATTGATGATCAAGAAGCGACTGGTGGCCGCGGCCGCGATGGTGACGTTGGCCTCCCTGACCCTGGCCGCGTGTGGCGGCGGCGGCGGGTCGGACGGCGCGGGAGGCGAGGCCCCGGCCCCCGAGGCCGTCAGCAGCCTTACGGTGCTGGACTACTACAGTGATGAGCCGGGCCATTCCCAGATCGGCGACCTGCTGAAGAAGTGCGGCACCTCTATCGGGGTCGCCACGGTGGATCACCAGTCAGTGCCAGGCCCGACACTGATCCAGAAGGTGCTGCAGCAGGCGTCGTCGAAGACGCTGCCCGACGTGCTGATGATAGACAACCCCGAGATCCAGCAGATCGCCGAGGCGGGTGCGCTGATGCCGCTGGGCGACTTCGGGATCAACACCGAAGGGTACGCACCCGGTCCGGTGTCGGCGGCCACCTACGACGGGCAGCTGTACGGTCTGCAGCCCGCCGCCAACACCCTGGCCATCTTCTACCACAAGGATGTGTTGGCGAAGGCCGGCGTGAAGCCGCCCAAGACCTGGGCCGAGCTGAGGACTGCGGCCCAGAAGCTGACCAGCGACAAGCAGTACGGCTTCGCCTTCAACGCCACCGCCGACTACGAGGGCGCCTGGCAGTTCCTGCCGCCAATGTGGACGAACGGGGGTCATGAGACCGACCTGAAGAGCCCGCAGGTGGCCGAAGCGCTGCAGCTGTGGAAGGACCTGGTCGACGACGGCTCGGTCTCGAAGAGCGCGGTGAACTGGAAGCAATCCGACGTCAACGACCAGTTCATCGCCGGCAAGGCGGCCATGATGTTGAACGGCCCGTGGCAGATCCCGTCGCTGCAGAGGGCGAAGATCGACTTCGGCGTCGTTCCGTTCCCGGTCAACAAGCCCGATCAGACATCGACCGCACCGCTTGGTGGCGAGGCGTGGACCGTGCCGGTGACCGGTGACGACGCGAAGACTGCAAAGGCCGCCGAGTTGGTCAAGTGCATGAACACCGACGAGAACCAGATGCTCAGGGCCGAGCAGGGCGGCCTCGTGCCGACCAAGCTCGCCCTCGCCGAGCAATACAAGACGAAAGTACCGTCGATGGCCGGCTTCACCGATGCGGTGGCCAACGCACGCGCCCGGACCGGCAAGCTCGGCGCGAAGTGGCCCGAGACCGCCAAGGTGATCTACACCGGTGTGCAGCTCGTGCTCACCGATCAAGCGGCTCCCGCTGACGCGATGGCCAAGGCTGGCGCCAGCTAAGCGACACGCGGACGAAACGGATAGGAGTCGGCGCATGTCGGACGCAGAGACGCTGACCACCGCAACCGAGCCCACCGCACCGCCCTCCGCCACCGCGCCGGCCCCTAGACGCGGCCGGCGTGGGGAGGAGATCGCGAAGATCCTTTTCGTGATCCCCGCCGCCCTGACGATCATCGCCCTGTTCGGCTACCCGGTTGTGAAGAACCTGGCGATGAGCTTCCAGAACTACACGCTGCGGACGTTCATCAGTGGCGAGGCCCCCTGGGTGGGGCTGCAGAACTACGTGGCCGTTGTGACCGACCAAGTGTTCACCAAGGCTTTCATCAACACGGCGCTCTTCACTATCGGGTCGATCGTCGGCCAGTTCGTGATCGGCATGCTGCTGGCGCTGTTCTTCCACAAGAACTTCCCGCTGAACGGGGTCCTTCGCGCGCTCTTCCTGTTGCCGTGGCTGCTCCCGCTGATCGTGGGCAGCGCCGCCTGGCGAGCCATCCTCGAGCAGGACAGCGGCATTCTCAACGTCACGCTGGAAAACCTCGGGATCATCGACGAACCGATCCCGTGGCTCACCTCACCGGACGTTGCATTGGTGGCGATCATCCTGGTCAATATCTGGCTGGGCATCCCGTTCAACCTCACCCTGCTCTACAGCGGACTGCAGGACATCCCGGACGAGCTTTACGAGGCCGGTGCGCTGGACGGCGCGACCGGGTGGAAGGCGTTCTGGCAAATTACCTGGCCCAACCTGCACGCTGTGGTAAGCATCACGCTGATGCTGGGTGTGATCTACACGCTGAAGGTGATCGACATCATCTTGGGCCTGACTCAGGGCGGCCCGGCCAACGCGACCCAGACCATCGCCACGCAGTCGTACCAGCGCTCGTTCGTGGAGTTCAAGTTCGGCGAGGGCGCCGCCTTGAGCAACATCTTGATCCTCATCTCACTGGTCTTCGCGATCGTCTACCTGAGGGCCAGCCGGCGCCAGGTCGACGAGTAAGGAGCAGACGATGGTCACTCATCAGCAGCGACTCGCCGCCCGCCAGACCCGGCGCGGACTCCGCACAGTCATCGCCATCGTCCTACTGGCCCTAATGCTCTTCCCGGTCTACTGGATGCTCAACATTTCCCTGCAGCCCAGTGGAGGCACGCTGCCGGCAAACTTCTTCCCCCCGCAGGCGAGCCTGGCCGGGTACACCACAGCTATCCAGGATCAGGGCCAAAATCTCGTCACCAGCATGGTGATCGCCGTCGGTACGGTGGTGCTGACCCTGCTGATCGCCACCCCCTGTGCGTACGCCCTGGCCCAGTTCAGGTTCCGCTGGATCAGTTGGGCGCTGCTCGTCATCCTGATCTCGCAGATGATCCCAGGGATTGTGATCGCGAATGCCCTCTACACCCTGTATGAGAACATCGGCCTGCTCAACTCCATCCCCGGGCTGATCATTGCCAACTCCGCGCACGCAGTCCCGTTCGGAATCTTGATCATGCGGTCGTTCATGCTCGCGGTACCTACCTCGATCGTCGAGGCGGCCCGGGTCGACGGGGCCGGGCTGGTCCGCGCGTTCTTGTCCATCGTGGTGCCGATCAGCCGGAATTCACTGATCACCGTCGGGCTGTTTGCCTTCCTGTTCGCGTGGGGCGACTTCCTCTTCGCGCTGACACTGACCACGGAGGGAAACATCACGCCTGTGACGCTGGGCATCTACACATACCTCGGCGCCCACATCTCCAACTGGAGCGCGGTGATGGCCACCGCCATGCTCGCCTCAATCCCGGCCATCATCCTGCTGGTCATCGCCCAGAAGTACATTGCCGCCGGCGCCACCGGCGGTGCCGTGAAATAATCACGCCACTTTGTCGGCGGCCGCCCATCCCACATCCGTCGAAGGAAACGACATGTCCGTAAGTCCGGCCGACCAGATCCGCGTCCTCGTCTGGGGGGAGAACCGACACGAGCAGATCGAGCCACACGTCGCAGCTATCTACCCCGACGGGATGCATAACACGATCGCGGCCGGGATCAGAGAGAACCTCGGTAATCAGGCCCGTGTGGCAACCACCACGCTCGATGAACCCGAGCACGGCCTGACCGAGGATGTGCTGAACGACCTGGACGTCCTGGTCTGGTGGGGTCACGCCGCGCACGGCGAGGTCTCCGACGAGGTCGTCGAGCGGGTGCACCGGCACGTGATCTCTGGACTTGGCCTGGTGGTCCTGCACTCGGGCCACTGGTCGAAGATCTTCGGCAAGCTGATGGGCACAACCTGTACGCTGCGCTGGCGCAGCGAGCAAGACCGGGAGTTGGTCTGGACCGTCGATCCGACTCACCCGATCACCGAAGGCGTACCTAATCCGATCATCATTGACGCTCAGGAAATGTACGGCGAGTTCTTCGACATCCCGGCCCCCGACGAGCTGATCTTCATCTCGTCATTCACTGGCGGCGAGGTGTTCCGCAGTGGCTGCACCTTCCGGCGCGGGAACGGCAAGATCTTCTTCTTCTCGCCGGGGGACCAGGACTACCCGGTCTACTACCACACAGATGTTCGCCGGGTGATCGCAAATGGCGTGGCCTGGGTGAGGAGCGACCGGCCGAGAGCGGTGCCCACGCTGCTTCGTTACGAGACGGACGACTTCTTCCACGGCCACGGGTACACCGGCCCGATCGAGTCCCATGAGGAAGATCAGGCCAATGTCCGCAGCAACTGAACCTCTGCGGCTGATCCAG
>JBKOZG010000197.1:0-2836 GCA_046725775.1 Actinomycetota bacterium
GCGGTCGAGGTGCTGATCATCCACCGGGTTACCAATGCCCGTACTGAGGCCGCGAACACCGGCATCAAACAGATCAAACGGACCGGCCGGGGATACAGAAATCCGGCCCACTACCAAGCCCGTATCCTGCTCACCAGCGCCGCCCGACGCGCGGCGTGAACCCATTGACCAGGCAGGGCGCCACGGTCAACTGCGAATAGCCCCCAATGGGGCCAATCCGCACCATGAGGCAGGGGATCGGGTGATCGAACCTGGAGATGCTGTCGTCCTGGATTTCGGAGGACTCCGGTTCGGCTATGGATCAGATACCACGCGTACGGTCTGCGTGGGGGAACCGACTGCGGAGATCCGGGAGGTCCATGAGGTGGTGCGGCTTGCACAACAGGCCGGTGTCGATGCGGTTCGTCCCGGAGTGAGCTGTCAGGAGATCGATCGGGCGGCCAGAAGGGTCATCACGGATGCTGGCTTCGGCGAGCAGTTCATTCATCGCACGGGCCACGGCATCGGACTGACCACTCACGAGCCGCCGTACATGGTCGAAGGCGAGGAGCAACCGCTCGTGCCGGGCATGTGCTTCTCCGTCGAGCCCGGCATTTATCTCGCCGGGAGATTCGGCGTCCGCATCGAGGACATCGTCACGGTGACCGAAGACGGCGGAAGGCGTCTGAACAACACCGACCATGGACTGCGAGTCGTCGAGTAATTCAGGCGAGGGCCCGCTAGCTCGCTTAGTGCAGGAAAGCTGCACCTCAATCCTCCCTAGCTACCCGCGCCACGAGCAGTGTCGCCGAGGTGGGGAGTATGCGTATGGGCTGCCGCAGCTGCAGCGGAGTCGTGCACAGTGCCCTTTGCCGCACGGTAGCGGGCCATGACGAGGGCCATCAGCACGCCGGCGAAGCTGAAGGCCGCCATCACCCACGACGCCAGTGCCAGACCGGCTGAGAGAGCCTCCGAAGCTGTCTTGCCCGCTGCGGTCCGGTTTGCTGTCACCGTGGCGTAGATCGTAGCGGCCAGAGCTGTAGCAACCGCGGCGCCGATATAGCGTGCCATGTTCGATACACCAGACGCCGCTCCGACTTGCTCTGCTGAAACGGATGCCGTCGCAGCGGAGGATGCCGGGCCATTGGACATTCCCATTCCTACGGCGATCGCAATCACCGGCAACAGAAAGGCCAGATAGCGCCAGGATGGCTGGGACGAAACCGACTGCTGCGAAGCCACCGCAGTGATCGCGAACCCCACGCCGATGACCTGACGGCAACCGAATCGGGCGGCGAGCTTAGGCACGAGCGGCGCAATCACGACCAGACCAACGGTGGCCGGTTTTGGCCACCGAAAGCAGGCTGAGCCCGCAAGCCAAGATCGTGGAGCCCGCTGCACCCTGAATGAGCCGGCCAGCGATCTAGGCGGTCGAGCTAAGTACGGCGAGCAACACATCGGCCCCTACACGTAGCTCCGCCCGCGGGCGTTCTGCCCGTGCTGGTCGTACGTCTTGGCCGAGCTAAGCCTGGCCTCGATTTCCGCCTTGACGATCGCGTGTTGTGACTCGGCGTCCAGCAGCCGACGCTCCACTTCGGCAGCACCTAGGCCAGTCACTCCACCGGCAAAGTGCTCGCTGGCCTCTGGTCGAAAGTCCTCCGCGGGCTGGACCGCCTCGGCATTGTCCAGCGCTGCGAGCGCACTCCGCAGTGCCGACACTGCCGGGCGATCTTGATCCCGCAATGCGCTGCTGAGCCGCCGTCGCAAGTGTGTTCGCAGGTCGTCAGGCTCCATCAGGCAATCCGCGAGCTGATCACGCCTACTCGAATGAACCGATGGGGACCTCGCCGGCAGGCTCGTAGGTGCCCATCACGACTCCGGTGGAGGAGATTTTGCTGTCCAAGAGCTTCAGTCCGGAGGGAAGGGTGCCATCAGCGAACAAGCGTTTCCCCGACCCAATGACAACGGGGAAGACCCAAAGACGGTACTCATCGACAAGGTTGTTGCGCAAAAGAGTCTGCATCAGGTTGGCGCTGCCATGAACCTGCAGCTCCGGCCCGTCTTCCTTCTTGAGCGCGGCAAGGCCTTCTGCGGCGTCTCCCTCGATCAAGGCTGAGTTGGTCCACTCCAGTTTGCGAGGACTCCGCGAAGCAACGTACTTGCTGGCGTCGTTGAATACCGTCGCGCCGGTGTCCTCTGGGGCGGTCGGCCAATACGCGGCCATGATGTCGTAGGTCTTGCGTCCGAGGACCATCGCAAACGGCTTGCTGGTCGCCTCACCCATGACCTCGCCCATTTGATCATCCCAATAATTCACCGACCAGCCGCCGTAGCTGAAGCCACCTTCGTCGTCCTCTCCCGGTCCGCCCGGGGCCTGCATCACACCGTCGAGGGTGAGGAAGGTTTGAACGATCAGCTTTCTCATCTCTTGTGTCCTTTCGACCGGATTCCCAGGCATGAGTTAAGCCCACTGGAGTGTGGGACTGTTCAGCGGGGTGAAACTCATCGGCAATGTAGGGCGGCACGGCATCTTGCATTTGGCCGGGCATTCGGGGCCAGCGGACCGACAGCTAGGCTCCTGGCAGCGGCTCGATGTCGCGGTGGCGACCCAAGGCGTTTCCTGAGTCACAAGAGCTCCATTTCATTTAACGCTTCCCGGACAGGTCCGGCTTGCGAATTCCACGGAACTCCCAGTCGCCGCCTTTGGCCGTGGACAGCACCTCTTCGGATTCGGTCGGCTGCGCGCCCACATCGGTTCGGATTGGCGTTGGGCCCTCGACGATGTGATTGCGCAGCGTGCCCAAGCCCTCGACCTCCACTTCCACCACATCACCGGGATAGACGGTGCGGGAGATGG
>JBKOZG010000466.1:0-4212 GCA_046725775.1 Actinomycetota bacterium
GAGCTCCACGACTACCTCGGGATCATCGCCAACGAAGTAGTTGAACAAGAAGGTTCCCGGCCGAGACTTGTCCACATCACCGACGCGTTTGATGTTGCCGGCGGCGAGCGCGTGCACTCGACGGGAGTTTTCGGTCAGATAGTCGACCAGCATCTGGCCGTCGGTAGATTCGCGGACCGCCCCGATCATCCCAGGAGACTCGGTTTCCACCAAGACCGCCACATCGAAGCGGGCCGGCTGGAGTAGGCCGGAGCGCTGGCGAACGTAGCTACTCGGGGGGGCGAACGCGATCGCCTCGTACACGGTGACCTTCCGCACACCGTCGACGCGTTCGACCTGCCGTCCGAGAACCTTCAACCCACCTACCAGCTGCGATCTCTCCCGTGAAGGAACAACCGGTCCCGGCCTGGCCGAGGGTCGGACCTCGGCGCCGATATGCAGATAGCCGAGCGGTGCCGGCTCGATGAGGTCCACCTTGCCGTAGGCAGGATTCGGATGAGCAAGTTGCAGATTCACGCTGGCCTCGCTCTCGTGATGTTCGCCGATGGCGCACTGACGTGCGGCAGGTGCTGTTGAAATCACCCTATGCGCGCGCGCCCCGACGGCCCACTCGCGGTCGAGCGATCAATAGAAAGATCAAGGAGGCTCGGGTCTGGCTCTCCCGCCACGCTGCTATCGGTCGGTGCCCGGACAGGCAGAACGCTTCGCGGTTATCCTTCTCGCCGCGAACCGCCCCACAGATGAACGATCAGCGCGGCCAGGGCCACCAGGACAAGACCGGCGAGCTCCCATTGATCGAGAGGGTGGCCGCCCAGATGCCGGTCGAGCGCGTGATTGATCGAATGAATTGCCCCAGCGACGATGAAGCCTACGAGCGCGACGCCGATGCTGTCAGACCAGATCAGCGAGAGCAGCACGCTGACGCCGATGCCGACCTGGAAGGCGCCGACGTCATGGAGCAGATGCTCGTTGTACGGCGGAAAGTCGATAAACGCGTCAAACGAACGTGGGAGCAGCAGCGACCAGACTCCGAAGACCAGCATGAAGCCGCCAACAACAATCGCCGCGATGACTACGAACGCCCTCTGCCATGGCTTTTGTGAGCGATCACGCGTATCCATGTCGTTGCCTCCTTTGCGTTTATTCAGCATCCTTACGTCACGCTGCCTCTCAGCTTGTGCCGGCTGGTTGTCCGGCTGACCGACTGCTGATTATGACGAGCAGCAGTAGTGGTTTGGCATGCGATGAGTTTGCGGGCCGGCTTCGGTTACCGTTTAGGAATAGGTTGAGCTGAGAGCGGAGCACGGACATGCGAAAGCTGGCCCGCACCGAGAGCATCACGCTGACTAATCGTGCTGATGCTCTACACCAGGAACGGATGACGCATCAGACGGAATCCTGCATCTTGGCGATCACGGGATTCGTGGCGGCGGTCTCATGAAGATCTCGATCGCGCGGATGATCGCCAACCAGGCCGCCCGAGGCCGCGCGCTAGGAAACCGCTTCGCCTGGTGGAGCCGGTGGTTCCCGCCCGCAACGACTGTGGATGCCAACCGCTTCCAAGGTGAGAGTGACCCATATCCCGATCATTGGAAGGAGTTCCCGCGCCCCTGGCCCGTGGGCCAAGCTGTCGAGCCGGAGGCACTCAAGGCCGCGCTGGCTGCGTTGCCCGATCCCTGGCGCCGGGTCGTGATCCTGCGGGACGTCGAAGGCCGCCCGGCAGCCCAAGTGTCAGCGGCGACCGGGCTCAGCGCAGAACAGCAGGGCGACGTGCTCAACCGGGCGCGTGAGCTACTTCGCGAGGACCTCGGCCGCGCGCTCGAGCAACACAGCGGCCGATCATGAATGCCGCGGTTGCGACGGGGCCTCGTACGCTGACCCGGCGGCTGCTGCCGCTGCAGATCGGCGTGGCGCTGCAAGGGCTGATCTTGTGGGTCCCCATCGAGAAGCTGTTCATGACCGAGATCGGCTTCGACGCCGCTTCGGTGGGTGCGATGGCTGCTGCGTATGCCGCCGTGGTGCCGTTACTGGAGGTGCCCTCGGGGATCCGGGCCGATGGCTGGAGCCGCAACTGGGTGCTGATCTTGGCCTGCGTGGCGCTGATGGTCAGCTCCTTGATCGGTGGCCTGAGCCACAACGTGATCACCTACGTGATTGCGGCCATGATCCTCGGGATCTACTTCGCGTTCAGCTCCGGAACTGTCGACAGCGTCGTGTACGACACGGTGCTGGAGGAGACCGGCTCGAATGAGCTGTTGAGAAGTGGATCGGCCGGATTCGTGCCGCGGAAAGCGCAGCCTTCGTGCTTAGTGCGCTGGCCGGTGGCGTGCTCGCGCAGTACACGTCGGAGCGCTTCACCTACTTCGCCGTCGTCCCACTGGTGGGGTTGGCGATCATCGGGTTCCTGCGCTTCAACGAGCCGCGGCTTCACAAGGCCGCCGAGCGCGTGAGTTTGCGCAGCCACATCGCCCTCACATTCCGGACCATGATCGCTTCTCGAATCGTGCTCCGCGTCTTGTTGCTGGCGGCAACCGCCGGACTGCTTTCGCAGGCCATCTTCGAGTTCGGGCCCCTCTGGCTGGTGGCGCTGGCAGCTCCGGCGGTGCGGTACGGTCCGTACTGGGCGATCCTGGTGTCAACCCTGGGCGTCGGCGGCCTGCTGATCGCAAAGCTCAACCTCGAGCGCCGACTGCTGCTCGCAATTTTGATCATCCTGTCGTTGGCCGCGGCGCTCTTGCTGTGCTGGACCCGCTCGCTGGCGATCCTGGTCACGGCTCAGGTGCTGCTCGCTTTGGCGCTAGCGATCATCGGAATCCATGCCAGCCGGCTGTTGCATGATGCAGTTCCGTCCGCAATCAGAGCCGGGGTGTCCTCCGGCGCCGGGACACCCTTTTCCCTGATGTTTGGCTGGATAGCGCGGGAGAACGGCGTCTACCGGTCAGGATTCATGCTTGCCGGCGCCGTCGTGGTCGTCGGCACGCTGCTTATCATCAGCGTCCGGGCCACCCATGACGTGACACCGGTCGAGGTGGCTGCGACCGCGAAAGAGGAGGCGGTGGAAGTGACAGAGGCTGCGCAGGAACTAGCGTGCAAGCAACTCGTGGAACTCATGGCCGACTACCTCGACGAAGCGCTCACGCCGGAGATCCGAGCGCGATTTGAGGAGCATCTTGCCGGCTGCGACGGATGCACCACCTACCTGCGACAGACCCAACAGATCATCGCCGGGCTTCGAGACCTTTCCACCGCACCCGACAATGTCAAGGCGCCCCAGCCGGAGTCCACCGAATAGGCATTACCGCGACGGGTCGCGGGTAGGGATAACCCGATCTGGAATTGACCGGATGGCCTGATGGTGGTTTGGACGCCAATCGAGAGACGTTGAGGGCATGACAGCTCCTAACTTCCGCAGTGAAGCTGCCGCCGACGTACCCGCGACCAAGTTGTTCGAGTCGCGTGATCGAGGGCCGAGCGCGGCGGCGTGGGCGTTGCCCGCTGCTGCCGCGCCGCCCACGCAGCTCCGGGCCTCCTTCTGGCTGTGGCTCACAGCCGTAGCGGCGGGCCTGTTCGAGACCACCCTGGTCGTGGTGGAAGCCACGGCTGGGGAGGTCGGCACCGCGGCCCAGGTGGCCGTCGGCGTCAGCATCAGGCTCCTGGCCTTCACCGGACTGGTATACCTGGGTGCACAGCTACGCCAGGGCAAGAACTGGGCTCGTATCGCCTTGACCGTGCTGTATGGCGGGTTCGGGACCCTGTCATTGGTGATCGGACCGGCCACCTGGCTCGCTGAGGGTGGATCGCTGGCCGACGCTATTGCAACCGTGGATTTCGGGACTGCGCTGTTCACGGCTAGCCGGCTCGTGCACGTGGGAGCGATCATCGCGGCGTTGATCCTGATGTTCCACCCGGCCGCCAATGCCTACATCCGAGTAACGCGAGCAAGTCGCGCTGAGCCGAACCGCGCATAAGTGTAAGGAGCCCTGGTGCGTCCGATGTCAGCCGGACCATGGCCACCGTGTTCCGAACCGCTCAACGGCGAAGGCGAAGTCTGCGCCAGCACGCCGTTTAGTACTCGACGTCGGCCGCCACGTCACGGCTGGGCTGGTAGATGAAGTCGAGCTGCTCGAACATGCCAGATTGCTCAGAAGGCAGGCCGATAGAGCTGGTGGATCACCCCATTGTCGAACGCGGTGGATTTGATCAGTTCCAGAG
>JBKOZG010000289.1:0-7217 GCA_046725775.1 Actinomycetota bacterium
TTTCTCGGTCGAATCCATTGCAGCGACCTGCCGGGTGAGGTAGTCGTACCCTGCCCCGGCTGTGAGCTTGTGCATGCTCATCGTCACACCCACCCGAAGGGGGTACAACCGCCTACGCGGTCAGCTCGACCCGGGCGACTACCTTTCGGTGCATTAGGTGTATTCCACATCGAATTCTGGGAATCGGAGGAGGGTACGTGAACGAGCACGTCGAGAGTCGGTAGTGGCCGCTCGGCTGGTAGGCAGCGGCTAGGACTTCGTGACCGGTGTCGAGAGGAAGACAGTGATGAGTCAGCAGTCGTGAGGCAGGCCGTGCGGCGGTCGGCATTGGATGCTCAAGCGGCGCGCGTAAAGAGCACGCCGAGCACGAGCGGCGGCTTGAAGGTTGGCGGTCGAGATGCTGCTAGCTGCGCCTATCACCAGCTGTGGCAGATCGAGAAAAGCTTCCGGATGTCCAAAAGTGTCTTCGGGCACGGCCGATCCCTTTCTGCTCGTGGTGTTCGCGACCAATGGGCCGTACCTTATGCCGCTCGGCGTGAGGCGTGGCGGCGAACAGCGAATTCTGCACGGTGAATGGTCAGTCGCGGCCGTGCTCATGGTGGAGCTCCAAGTGGCAGGTCCTACGTCGTTCGACAGGTCAGTAGGGAAAGCGAAGGTTCGGCCGACAGTCGCTCGACCTGTACGGGACCGAATCCCGCGTCGTTAGTCCAGGTTTCGTATGCGGCTATCGGATGGACCGCACCGCTAGATGTGCGAAGGCGGAGGTCGAGCGCATACAGGCTGATCGAGCGTTGCTCGGCCGGATCGCGTGACGGCAACACGTCGATGATCGCGACCAATCCGCCGGGGCGCAGTGCAGAGCGCAACCGCCGTAGCAGTGCACGGTTGTGCGCCTCGTCGAAGAGGTGGCAAACATTTGCGAGCAGCACGATGTCGTAGCCCGCCGCGCGCAGCTCACATGTGAACATGTCTCCCGGCAGGTAGTCGAAGCGGCCCCCCAAGTTGGCGGCGCCGACAGCGCGCTGTGTGGTGGCGATGACCCTCGGCAGGTCGAGCGCAGTGACGTGGAGTGCGGGCGAGGACGAGGCCAGTGCGATGCTCCAGGTCGCCGCGCCCGCCCCCACATCGAGAACATCCGCGCCGTGGCCGTCCAGCAGCTGCGCTGCTCGGCGCGCCGCCGGTGTGAACATCGCCGACAGTACGGGCAGGAGGCTGGGATAAAGATCAGATGCGCCCTGGGCGCTGTCCGCCCGCATCAACGGCTCGCCGCTACGAACGACCACAGAAAGCTGGGACCAACCGCGGATAGCCGCTTTCATCACTGGCAGCCAATCGATGGCTAGGCCGTACCGGCCGGCTCCGTCGCGGCGTACCACACCGAGGGCTGCTAGCGCATCGAGCAGGAGCGCGGTCATCGAAGGATGTGTTGCGCAGGCGTGCGCGAGCTCGTTAGCGTCCTTTGGGCCGGAGGAGGTCACCTGGTCGATGAGGCCGAGCTCAGCGGCGGCGGCGAGTACATGTGCGGTGGACACCGCATCCCTGAGATTGAACAGAAGCCGGACCTCGGTTGCCGGCGGTGCGCTCATCGACGGACCTCCACAGTGCCGATTGTTCCGTCGACAGTGACCACCTGCCCGTCATGGAGCTGCGTCGTGCCGGCGTGGGTTGCGACCACGGCAGGGACGCGGAATTCGCGGGCGATGATCGCGGGGTGGGACAGTACGCCGCCGGAGTCGGTGACTAATGCCCCAACGCTGGGGAAAAGTACCGACCAGACCGGCGATGTCACCGGGCACACGAGCACGTCGCCGTTGCGGAGCCGGTCAAACTCGGCCTCAGACCGAATGACTCGTACCGTACCGGTGTAACGTCCTGGGGACGCACCTATGCCGGTCAGTATGGACTCCTCGGAGCCGCCCTGCGCTTCCATCGCGAAGACGCGGTCGGCATACCACAGGAATGCCGCGTTGGCCAACCGGGCCTCGCGGGGCAGTCCGCGCAAGGGTGGCGGCGGTCCCGGATCCCGACCGTACGAGGCGGGGCCGGGATGCGCCAGCGCCCAAGCGCGCTCGCCCTTGCGTCGATCGACAACATCATGAGCGCTGCGGCTGTCGGCCAGCTGTACGCATGCTTCGTAGGGGAGCAGGAAGAAGATGTCCTGGATTGCGGTGATTTGGCCGCGACTGGCCAGGCGACGGCCGAGTTCGAGCGCAGCGCGGTGCAGTAGCCCGACGGGCATGCCGAATGTGAAGAACGTGTTGTCCTCGCGGACCGGGTACGCCGCGAGCGCGCGCTCCAGGGCTCCCTCGAAGCTTCGAAGGTCGCCACTACTAAGTTTGGCGCGTGCCTCATCAGCCGCAGCATCCCGCTGCTGCTCCAGCTTCTGCAGGTCTCGAGGGTCGAACCCACCGTCTAAGTGATCACGCACCAGAGCGAGCACCAAGTCGGGCCGCTCCTCCAACAACGGCTCCGCTACCTCCATCGTCGCTAAGGACAGTGCGCGGCACCCATAATCCCTGAGGTAACCGGTGAACGCGGCCGCGAACTCCTGGTCTGCGGCCAGCACCTGGTCGGCAGGTACACCGCGCTCCAGCAGTGCGCGGATCTGGGGGCTGGCCATGGCGGCGACGTCGGACAGCGCTCGCGCCGGTTCGGTCGAGGTAGTCGACGTGCCGGATAGCAATGAGAAGGTGTCGGTCTCGTCCCAACCAAGCAGGTCCCGGCAGATAAACGCAAACTCCCCGAGAACCGTGGCTAGGGCGCCGTGCAAGCGGGAATGGACCTTCAGGCCGTCGACGATCAGCCTCCGCACTTCCGTCATGTGAGCGTCGAGATCGCCATCTGACAATGCAGCGAGCCGACGATCACGGAGTGTCTGGATGCGGGCGTCGAAGTCCGGCCGCCACTCGCGCCACCACCGCTGCACGAGTGATATGGGCACGTCGGCCTGTATCGCGGCGACCGAGTCATGGATGCGCCGCCGCAGTGCAGGAACGAGCCGGAACATCAAAGGAGCGAGCCAGCCGGGCAGCCGCGGCGGCTCGCGGCCGCCCAACGGCACAACACGCATATATTCCCAACCGCCGATCATGCGCGCCTCAAGCCCGTCGACCAGCCACCCCAACTCTGCCGCCCCGAGCCGTATCGAGCTGTTCAGCGGGTCGAGGAGCGCGGCAGCGCTAAACGGTGAGAGGGGAAGCGGCGCGTGGCTAGCCTCGCGCATCCAGTATCCGGGCGGCACCTCGATCGGGATCGGTACCGGCTTGATCGGCAGGGCGGTCACCGGGCGGGCCTGCAGCAGGGTGACCTCGTCGCCGACCAGAGCCCACTCGATGTCCTGAGGCCCGCCAAGCTCGGCCTCGACCCGGCGAGCCAGGTCCGCTATTGACCGAGCATGCGGTGCGTCGATCGCCTGCTCCTCTGCCGAATGCTGGTGCGCTTCGTCTCCGCGGATGACCCACCGGTCCGGTGTGACCGCTCCCGAGACCAGCCGTTCACCGATCCCAACAACGGCATCGATCACCACACAATCCCGCTCGCCGGTTACCGGGTCGGCGGTGAACACCACACCCGCGGCTTTGGCCGCAACCATGGGCTGCACCAGGACTGCTAGCTGGGGCGGCTCGGATCCCGCATACGAGCTCACGCGGGCGTTGAACGCCGAGCTCCAGCACTCACGGACGGCCTCGACCAGTTCGGCGTCGCCGCGCACGTTGAGCACAGTTGTGAACAATCCGGCGTAAGAGGCTTCGGCACTGTCCTCCTCCACTCCGGATGAGCGGACGGCCAGGGGAACCTCACCCCAGACCCGGACCGCGTCGAATAGGGCGCTCGCGACCTCAGCCGGTACCTCGCGCTCCCGGGTCGCGCTCTCGAGTATGGCGGCCGGCAGCACCACACTGGGTGGTACGGGGAAGCCAGCGGCGGCTAGCCGGGCCAGGGTGGCCGCCTTGCGACCGGCGATGCGGTGATCGGTCGCGGCGGCGAGTGGTAGCACCGTACGTACGGCAGGGGTTGTCATCGCCATGGCAGGCACCTTTCTCATCGGTATCTTCCACGGTCGTCGAGTACGTTGCGGCGACGCCATCGGTCGGCCTACGTATTTGCGCTGCCTCGCGACGTAACGTCGGGTGCCGGCGACCCTTGTACGACGTATTGGCGCAGCTCAGAGCGAGATCGAAGCCCGAGCCGGCGGTAAATGTGCTCTAAGTGAGTGCCCACGGTGCGGCTGCTGATGAACAACCGCTCGGCGACCTCGGCGTTCGACAGGCCCTGCGCGACCAGCTGGGCCACCTCCTCCTCTCGCACGCTGAGCCTTGGCTGCTCGTGATCGTGAGACATGGTTACCGGCCGACGGCCCAACTTGCGCAGCATGCCGCGGGCACGGTCAGCCTGCGGCTTGGCTTGCAACCGATCAAGCACCTCTAGTGCGGCGGTCATATCGGCGGCGACTGCGTCGGCAGAGTGCCCGGCTGCAGAGCGCACCGGGGCCCGGTCCAGACGGGCGACCGCTTCCTCGTACGGCATGCCCAGCTGAGCGAAACCAGCGATCGCACGGTCGAGGTGGTCCAGTGCAGAGACAGCACTGAGCGGATTACGCCGGGCCCCAACCGCCAGTCCGGACACCCACGCCGCGAGCGCGGCTGGGTACGGGGCGCCAGGGCCGAGCGCGGCCAGCCTCGAGGCGGTGTCGTGTGCGCCCGTCACGTCGTCCACGGCGGCCTGCGCCTCCCCAAGCAGTGCCAGCACAAGCGGCGCGATGGGGTGGTGGGTGGCTGTGACAGCCGCGATCTGAAGAGCGTCGTCCAGCTCGTGCCGGGCGAGCGCAAGCATGCCTGCGGCAAGATCAACCAGGGAGAAGACGTGTCGGTCGGCCGCGGACCACCTCCCGAACAACCGTCGTGCCTCGTCGACCCTGTCAGCAGCCTCCTGAAGGCGACCAAAGCGAACGAGCACTATTGCCGCTGTACCGAGAGCGAATATCACTTCCCGCTTTGAGCCAACCCGTTGCGCCAACGCGAGGTCGTCAAAGGTGCCCTTCAGTGCGGCTTGCCAATCGCCTGACAGCATGTCAACCATCGCAAGCCGACCGCGATGGAAGATCTCGAGTGTGGGAACGCCGGTCTGCCGGGCCAGGAGAAGGCCTTCCTCGTCGGCGGCGCGCGCACGGGCCAGGTCGCCCCAACAGAGATGGATCGCAGACAGCGGCCGCAGCAACGCCTCCGCGATCAGTGGGGACTCCTGGAGACGGGCATGCGCGACAAGCTCGTCTGCAATGTCCAACGCGTCGAGATAGCGACCAGTCTGTGCTGCGAGAACTGTGCGGGCAAACAGCACCGCGGCGGGGGAGCGACCGGAGTCAGTGGTTCGCTCCAGGGCGGCGAGGTCATCGGATCGGGCGGCGAGCAGCACCCGGACCTCCTCGATATCAAAATGCTCCGTGGACGGCCCGACACGATCGAGCGCGTGATCTGCGACATCTAGCAGCGCGTGCGCCTCGTCAAAGCGCCCCAGGTCCCAGGCAACGACCGCCGCGCGGACCAGCCGGCGTGCTCGTGTGCGGGCGTCCAGAGCGCTGTTGGTTGCCTCCATCCAGGCGAGCATGGCATCTTCCACACGCCCGGCTTGCTCGCACGCCTCGGCGTACGCGCCCGCCAGCTCATCAACCACTTCATGACGACCGAGCTGCCGGGCGAGATTCAGCCCGGCAGCAGCGTTCGCGCACGCTTCGTCGCCGGCCAGGCGGGCCAGGTCCGCTCGCGTTGCCGCAGTTAGCACATCCAAGGCGTGGGATGGATCGACTTGATCAGCGGCGGCCCGGACGTGGGTCGCGAGCAGCCGTACATCATCGGGCCGGAGCCGCTCCACCGCCGCTGCAACCTTGGCATGCAACTGCCGCCTGACGATCAGCGGCACCATGTCGTACGCCACCTCGGCCAGTACCGGATGCACCAGCCGGTACGACAATGCGCCGTCTCGGGTCACCTCAGTGACGACATCGGCAGCGCGTAGCTCGGTGACTCCCTCGACAGCGTCATCGGCGACGTCAGCCAATAGCACATGCTCGGCGGCTCCGCCACATACCGCGAGCACGTCGAGCACCCGCCGCGCCGTCTGCGGCAACGCCTTGATCTTGTCGCGTAGCAAGGTGCTCACAACTGCCGGGACCTCAGCCACCGCGCCCGGACCCAACACCCAGCGTCCGCCGCTGCGAACCAGCACGCCCGTTTCGATCAGCCGCTCGACCGTGGCCTTCACAAAGAGCGGGACGCCGCCGGATCGGCGGTCCAGCATGTCGCGCAGCGTTGCCGGAGCCGGACCGTCGAGCATCGCAGCGGCAAGCTGCTCGACCCCTGCAGCGTCTAGACCTGTCAGCTCAACCGGGGTCAGGGTCTCGGCGCGCTGCAGCACGTTTAGTAACTCATGAAGCTCATCGCCGGCCTGGTCGGCGCGGTAGGTGAGTAGGATCAAACAGCGCCGCTGCGGAAGGCCGCGCACCAGGTAGTGAAGCAGCGCCAGGGTTGCCGGATCGGCCCAATGCACGTCGTCGATGAAGATTGCTAGTGGCAGCCGGCCTGATGCCCGCTCGATCACCGTGCGCACCGCCTCGAACATGCGGGTGCGCTCCAATCCTGGATCGCCTAGCGGGACCAGCGGCGGCAC
The DNA here is from genome assembly GCA_046725775.1 of Actinomycetota bacterium. Classification (GTDB taxonomy): domain Bacteria; phylum Actinomycetota; class Actinomycetes; order Propionibacteriales; family Propionibacteriaceae; genus Microlunatus. The sequence continues at coordinate 6,664 of JBKOZG010000289.1, forward strand.
CCGCAATCCATCGAAGAGCCGAGCCAGCTCCGACAGACCCTCCACCAATGCGGGCTCAGTGACCAGCGGTCGTAGCGCCTCCACGATTGGTGCATACGACAGGTCACGCTGCAGCCGCCCCGCAGCGCTCTCTAGGGTGCGAAAACCCTTCTCCCTGGCTGCCCGCAGCCCCTCCCGAGCCAGCCGGGATTTGCCGATCCCCGCCTCACCGAAGATCGCAACAACCTGCACTGAGCCGGCCGCGGCCCGCCCGATAGCCATGCCGAGGATGCCCAACTCCGCAACACGGCCAATCAATGGACCCGTTGTACCAATGTCCACGACGGCAGTCATTGCCAGTGCAGCCCCCTCAACCTCCCGCCCCGATCCAAGCCGCGCCACGAAGTACCGCGACGCCACCACACATCGTCCCACCCAGTCGAGACGCTCTCGCCAGGAGCGCCTTGCCCCGGAGTGTGGTTCCCCGCTTTCTGAAGGCTCTTGATCTTGATCTGACTGGGGCCAAGCGTAGAGCTGAGCGCAGGCTTGGCCTTAACCATGTGCCCCATGTGCCC
>JBKOZG010000127.1:0-6199 GCA_046725775.1 Actinomycetota bacterium
CCCAGGATCACCACGCCGATCATGAACATCATCGACGAAGTGAGGGTTCGGCCGTTGTGGGCCAGCCAGTCGCGGGCCGCAATCAGCCTCGGCTCCATCCACCGTGGCGCTATGAGCGACGCCATGATCGGTACGACGACCGTTGAGGTGGCGATCACGGTATAGATGCCTATCAGCACGGCAGCTTCGCCAGCTCGCAGGGACGCACTATGTAGGGCAAGCCCCGCAGCGATACCGAGGAGTAGCCCTTTCGGTCGGAAGTCGAGAAGCACCGCAACCCCGAAGGCGGCCAGCGCTCCGAATGAGTCGACTGCAGAGAGCCAGTGCGGCAGCCCCGTGTTTTCGGTCCGAGAGCTCCGTCGCAAGCTGACCAAACCGAGCACGACCAAGGTGGTTCCGATCATGATCTGGAGTACGGCGGTGACCATGTCGGGGCCCCTCCGCGGCGCCTCGGGAAGAGCCGAAGCACCAAGCGCACTGAAGACGATCACGGCAACGACCCCGGTCACCCACCCAATAAGAAAGGGCACTGCGGCCCGGTTGCGATTGGGCGACAGCAAGATCAAGACGGTGACAGTGATAGGCACCGAACTGAAAGCAACTGCTACCGCAATCGGGAGCAACCCGCCGAGTGCCTGCCACATCGTGCTTGATCGTCCCTCTCACCGGTGACTAAGTCGCCCACGCTAGCGCCTTGAGCCGCTGCGGATCTTGATTTTGTAAGATCAAGACGGCCGACGCAGCCTCAGCAGTCCGTTTGATCCAAGATCGATTCTTGAACCGAAGTGGCGGCTCACCTTGTCGAGCACGGTTCTGAGCCATCTGCAGTCTCGATGTGAGGCCCCGTGCAGCCGCATCTGGCGTGCCTGCAGCGGTGCCATGTGCAGCTCGACGAGCTTCCCAGACGTCGGATCCAGACGGGGCAGATAGAGCAGACGAAGATCATGCCGATACTGATCATGACCGCGGATGCCCTCGTAGTCATCGATCAGATCCCCACAGCCGTACAAGATCAGCTTCCCCCTATAGACCTCGATAGGCCGCGGATGATGTGAGGAGTGCCCATGCACTACGTCGACGCCGCCGTTGATGAGGCGGTGCGCAAAGCCGACCTGGTCGGCTGCGACGCGGAAGCCCCAGTTGCTTCCCCAGTGTGCTGAGACGACTGCGATGTCACCAGGCTGCCGCAACTCTCGCACCTGGCGACACAGCTCATCGGCGGCCGCATCGCTGAGCGCGGCGACCACATGGACGCCGGGAGTCTCATCTGTCGCCCGCCACTCGTACGGAACGCCGCTGGACGGCGAACCGAAGGCAAAGACCAAGACCCGTCCGCCAGTCCTCGTGATCGGGATGCTGGCCGGCGACCGAGCCTCGTGCAGTGATCGTCCGGCACCGGCACTCGGAAGCTCAGCTGCGGAGAGCACATCGAGTGTTTCAAGCAGACCGCGGCGGCCGAAGTCCAGTACGTGGTTGTTGGCAAGGACACATACGTCGGGCCGAACCGGGGCGAGCGCCTCGGCATTCGCCGGATTCATTCGGTAGTGGACGGCCTTGCCAGGGACATAGTCGTCACTGGTTGTGATGCTGGTCTCCAAGTTGATGATCCGGGCGTCGCAGCCGGCGGACCTCAGCTGCTCTAGGGCGTCTCCCCAGGGCCATGACCAGTCGACCGGCTGCGGAATGCTGCCGTTCGCCTTGATGGCGAGGTCGACGTAGGTCCGAGCGTCACGCACATTGCGCTCGTACAGTGTGGGATTTCCTGGGTGCGGGAGGATCTGGTCCACCCCGCGCCCGAGCATTACGTCTCCACTGAGAAAAAGTGTCAGCGCATCCAGCGCTGATCTCGACGCTGACTCAGGCATCCCTTCCCAGCGTAGGACGCATGCCGTGGCGGCGCCTGGGGGCATGACACTACGAGTCGGCCGATCGTGGGAAACTGAGGTTGATGGATACCGTTTTCGTGACCGGTGGGACGGGGCACCTTGGCAGGGATCTCGTCACTCGACTCAAGAGCTCTTACCGCGTACGGGTGCTGGCTCGTTCGCCAGGATCAGATCCCGACGTGGAGTGGATTCGCGGGGATCTTGCCACTGGTGATGGCATTGCCGACGCTCTCGCCGGCAGCCAGATGGTGATCCACGCCGCGACGCTGTCACCGGCCGCACGTCGCGGCTATATCCTGCCCAAGGACCTGTGGTCCAGTCCGCCCGAGGTCGATCGGGACGGCACAAGCCGGCTGTTGGAGCAGGCGGCTGCCGCCGGCGTCGGTCATATCCTCCATGTCTCCATTGTCGGAATCGACAAGCCGCGGGTGCCGTACTTGCGGCGCAAACTGGAGGCCGAATACCTCATCCGTCAGGGCCCAATTCCTTGGTCGATCGCCCGAGCGACCCAGTTTCATTGGTTGCTCGATCGCATGCTTGGCAAGATGGCACGCCTCCCGATCGTGCCGTTGCCGGACCTCCGTGTGGAGCCGGTGGATACGACTGACTTTGCGGACTATCTCGTGGAATCCATCGGCAATGCGCCGGTCGGCCGCCTGCCCGACTTCGGCGGTCCAGAAGTCCTCACGCTGTCCGACGCCTTCGACCAGTGGCGACAAATCCGGCAGCGACCAGTTCGCACCATGCGAATCCCATTGCCGCCAGCTGTCAGCAATGCCGCCGCCGCGATGTCAGTCAGCGACCCAGGCAGCAGGCGCGGAACGATCACCTGGGTCGACTGGCTGCGCTCTCACCCCCCGGAGTGAGGAATCGCTCCGTCTCCTGCTCGCGCGCTATCCCGAAGACGCCGAAATCAGCTCCCGAGAGCTGAATCACATAGAGTCTGCGTCTTCCTCGTCGGCAAACTCACTCACTGCGAGGGCGAAACCAAGTGCCCTGCTGATCTTGGAGCTCGCCGAGACGATGCGCGCGGTGCCAACCAAGGGCGCAAGCGTGATCAGAACCTGCCGGGCGTCCTCCATCGTCAGGCCCTGATCGGCGCCGGCGCCGAAGTGGAAGAGATAGGAAGCCGGTGCCGCGTCGAGGGCGACGAGAGCGGCGAATCGCAACAGAATCTGCGCAGCTGGGTCGAGACTGGTGGTCTCCACTGCAGCCTCGGTCATAGTGGCGAGTAGATCGAGGACGGGCGTCGCGGCCTCATCAGCCATGGGTGTCTTCCTTTCGCAGAGGTCGTAACCGGATCTGAACGTGGCTTCGTCGAAGGGCCTGACGGTATCGCCGTACGGCAGCGCTCCGCATCGCCCAGCACGGGTGATCTGGCGAGCCCTCGCGGTTGAGAGATGCTCTATGGTTCACCCATAGCTAATATGGGGCGCGTGCCGGCCGACGCCCTCGCGGACAAGCCCCGGCGAAGCTACGTGTCGGCGACGCGTGCCGAGCGGGCCCAAAAAACGCGCAGGCGAGTGATCGAAGCTGCGACACGTTTGTTCGTCCAGCATGGCTACGCGACGACGACGATGCGGGCCATCGCCGATGAGGCGGGCGTGTCCGTGCCCACGGTTGAGCAGCTGTTCGGTACCAAGGCGCAGCTGCTGCATGTGGTGATCGACGTGGCTGTCGCAGGCGATGACGAGCCGGTGCCAGTGCTGAGCCGGGCGTGGGCGGCCGATGCGCAATCGAAGCGCGACATAGCGGCTTTCCTCTCAGCTGTGGCGCAGGCATTGTCCGAGGCGCAGGCTCGATCTGCCGGAGTGATGCTAGCCGCGTACGAGGCCGCGGCTTCCGACCCAGACATCCAGCTCTTGATCATGGATCGAGAATCTCAGCGGGAGCGCACCACGAGCTGGATCGTCAACGGCGTCGTCGAGCGCGCTGGGCTTCGCTTAGGGCTCGACAGAGCCGCCGCCATTGATACGGTGTGGACGTTCATGGATCCAGTGATCTTCAGCCGGCTCACGCAGCATCGTGGTTGGAGCCTGGATCGCTATGCGTTCTGGTTCGCCGATAGCGTCACCCGGTTGCTCGTTGACACCGGCAGACCCGGTCGAGCTTAGGCCGAGAGGGCTGGGCAGGCCCTGGCTCTACATCACCAGTGAGAGCTCGAGTGGCCCATCGGACCTACTCGAGCTCAGGGGTGATGCGTATTCAGGTCAACCGGAGTTGATCAGCTCTGGGGCGGAACGATGTCTACCATCCAGGGCACACCGTACTTGTCGGTGCACATGCCGTAGAGGTCTCCCCACATCTGCTTCTCCAGCGGCATGCTCACGTTGCCACCTTCGGAAAGCTTGTCCCAGTAACCGCGCAGCTCCTGCTCGTCATCTCCGCTCAGGCTGATTTTGAGGTTGTCCCCAGGAGCGAACTCCATACCTGGAGGAGTGTCGGACGCCATCAGCGTGAAGCCGCTATCGGTCTCAAGCTGTGCGTGCATGATGTTGTCCGCGCCCGGCGCGTTCGGATCGCCGTACTCGCCGAACGTGTTCAGCGACAAATTGCCACCGAAGACGTCTTTGTAGAACTCCATCGCTTCCCGGGCATTGTCGCGGAAGCTGATGTAAGGGTTGAGAACTGAGGGCACCTTTGGCTCCTTCCGAATCCTTTGATGGACTGCTCGTTGCAGATTACTAACGCGGTCTGACAGTACGGCGAGCCCCCCTGACCTGACTGAACTGATCTTTGTCAGGAATCGACTATCCAACGATGCCCGAACGGGTCGCGGAAGGTGGCGGACCGGCCGTGGCTAGTTGACTCGGGGCCGCGGTCCAAGCGGGCACCGTTTCGTACCGCCGCCGCGGCTACCGAGTCGCAGTCCGCCACGTCCAGATGCAATGACACGGGACTGCCAGTCGACGGATCGGGCGGCTCGACATCCACCTCAGGGAACGGGTCGGCCATCATCAGGAGCGCGTCACCGATCGTCAACGGTGGCCAATCCGCCCATCGTCCATCAGGTACGGCTTGCCCTTCACCGTGGCACCGAATACCTCCCCGTACCAGGCGATCGCAGCCCGCGAGTCGGCAACACAGAGGTACGCGGTGAGCTCGCTCATATCAGGTCTCCTTCCGGATTGATCGGACTCATGAACGACCACAATCCGCTTTCGAGATCACGCGCGGCGTACTCTCGGACGCCGTACGGCATGTTCTTGGGCGGATTGACAACAGTCGCGCCTGCAGCGACCGCTCTTTCGTAGTGCCTGTCAACGTCATCGACCATGACAGCCATGCAGTGGGTGCTGACGCCCAGGCTCGTTGGGGACACCAGGTTGTACTCCGCCGACGGCGGGTGGATCCAGATGACACCGTCGCCGACGTGCAGCTCTGCGTGCACAACGCGGCCAGACTCGTCGCGAGTGATCGTGCCCGGGCCGAAACCGAACACCGCGACCAGATGATCATGCACAGCCTCGATGTCGTCATAGACGAGCAGAGTCAGCCGTTGGGTTAGACCATGATCGATTTCGGCCATGTCGTGCAGGATGTCCAGCAGTTCCTCATCGGTAGGGCTGCCGGCGGCCAGGGATTCCCGTACGGTGATCATGCGCTCACGATGACGGCCCAACGCCGCCATGCGTTGATCCAGCTGCCCGAGGTGCCGCCCGATCGTGTCGGACAAATCGCGCGAGGTGTTGTCAAGTTCAGGGCCGATGTCTGAGAGCGGAAGGCCCAGCTGCCTGAGAAGGGAGACGCGGTAGAGGCGTCGGAGATCGTCGCTCGCATAGACCCGGTGCCCGCCAGCCAGCCGCTCGGACGGCTTGAGTAGCCCCAGCTCCTCGTAGTATCGAAGTGTCCGGGTGGTCAGGCCCGTCCGAGCCGAGACTTCGCCGATCCGCTACCGCGGCTTGGAATGATCATCCATTCTTCAACGGTAGAACCTGACGTCGCGGCAGGTTCAAGAGCGGTAGGCGGGATACTCGAAGCGCTGATCGAGGAGGCGGTACTGGCGCCATTGCCGACATGGCCGGCCTGGACGTTTACCGCGACGGCTTTGGCACCTTGCAACAGCACTACGGTGAGCGGTTGGCGGCGCCCAAGATGCTCACCGAACTGGTCTCGGCCGGGCACTACGGGGTTAAGCAGGGCGGCGGCTTCGTCACCCCGTCTGGCGATCAGGCACCGCTGGTGGGCTACCGCAACACCGCCTATGCCCGGCTCGGGCAACTGCTCAAGGAACTCGGCCCGGGCCCGCAGGGAGGCGATCAATGATCAGTTCTGCGTACACTGCCGAGGACTGGCCGATCGCGGCTGCCATG
>JBKOZG010000120.1:0-6231 GCA_046725775.1 Actinomycetota bacterium
CGGTCTGACGGCACATCGTGGAACGGCACGACCCCATGAACTTCCGCCGACATCAAGAGAGGTGCAACGTCGAACTCGACGGGGCCGCTCCCGCTCCCGAAGAGGAACACCTCCCCGGTGCACCAGTCCCGGCGATCGAGAAGCACTGCGGCCGCGTCCTGCTTAACGGTTTCGGGTTCCCCAGGCCGCACCGCGCTTGACTCGCCCGCGATCACGAACACTTCTGTCGCGATGCAGCCCTCGATGGTGCGGAAGACCGCGCTCGCGCCAAACCCCCGAAAGGCCAGCACCTCGATGTTGGACGATTGCGCAGAAGCGACTTGGCTAGGACCAGCGAGAACCATACTGACAACCACTACGCCCAAGATCCGCTTAATCCCCTTAACGATCTCCCCCATTGACTTCCAGCCGCGCCGCGGTGTCACTCGTCCCGCCTTGGACGCGCGCTGGGTACAGCGGCGCCAGCTTAGGGACTCCCCACGGGTCCCGCATCGAAACACGCCATTTGGTCGATATGCCATCGGCAGACTTGCGGCGGGCGCTGATCAGTCGGCATTAGATCGGGCCCGCGTAGCCCGCTCCTTAAGCTCACGAAGTCGCAGTCCTCGGGCTCATGGAGCGTGCCGGGGACCAGCTCGTGTTTTTCTACGGATCCTGGAACTTCGTGACCAGACCTGAACTGGACCGAGGTCGTAAAACAGGTAGGTATGACTGGCTCCGGTGCATGGAGCCGGCACCGGAAAGCACGGCCACCAATGCCTTCACGTTTAGGCCGTTGGCAGCAAGTTCTGGCCGACGCACTTAACCAAAACGTTGCGGTTGGCGTTCGAGCGGCCGTTGCTGATCATCTCGGTCGAGCGCCCACACGGGCTGAGCTGACGGCTGCCAGGCGAGCAGCCCACGGTCTCGCGGCGCTCGGTCGTGCCCGCGTGTTTCACGTGCCGGGCTCCGATGCGGACGCCAATGTGGGCGATCGCACGTATCTCGTTCGTGCTCGCAAAGCCGAATGTGATCACGAACGACATCCGAGTTCGCGGTCTGGCGGTTGCCGGTAGTGAAGCTGCCGGTCGCAAGAGCTCGCACAACCATGCCCAGACCGCTCGCAACCTTAAACGCTCCCTCCGGAATGCGGCTGCCGGTGCCTGGCTAAATCCAGGCAGAGGGTTTGGACAGCAAATCGGCTGCCGAGGTCGCGGCCTCCCTTGTCGATGCACTCGAGGAGGTGCACCGGCTCCAGCGCAACCTCGATCGACGTATCCGACGCGATGAAGGGAATGGCACCGTCTAATCAGCTCGTGCCTTCGTAACCAAGGATCGGGTATCCTGATCACCCGCAGTCGCATCCAACTCCGTCACCGCCGTCGTCCAGGTCATAGGGGTCAGGATCCGTGACCAGACGCGGCCGCTGCATCTAAGTCCGTTGCCCGAGATCCACGGCAGTTGGTTTACACGGCGATGGATCAAGGGAGTGTTGCTAGTCGGTCTCCGCCAAGGCTGCCTGGGCGGCGGCGAGCCGCGCGACGGGCACGCGGAAGGGCGAGCAGCTGACGTAGGTAAGGCCGTGCTCGTGGCACCAGGTGATCGAGCTGGGATCGCCGCCGTGCTCACCGCAGACACCGACCTCGAACCCGTCTGATCGGGCGCGAGCCGCGGCGATGGCCATGTCGACGAGCTTCCCGACCCCCTCGCTGTCCAGGGAGGTGAACGGGTTCTGTTCGAACAAGTGGGTCTCCAGGTAGTCGATCAAGAAGCTGGTCTCGGCGTCGTCCCGGCTGAGCGCGTACGTCGTCTGGGTCAGATCGTTCGAGCCGACTGAGAAGAAGTCGGCGTGCTCGGCGAGCCGGTCGGCGGTGAGCGCGGCTCGCGGCGTCTCTACCATGGTGCCGATTTGGTAGTGGAGCGCCCGCTCGCGTTCGGCGAATACCGCCTTGGCCTCGGTCTCGATGATCTGCCGGACCCTGATCAGCTCGCCGGCATCGCTGGTCAGAGGGACCATGATCTCGGGACGCGGATCCCCGCCGGCCTCCGCCGCGTCGCACGCCGCCTGGAAGATCGCCCGGGCCTGCATCTGCAGGATTTCCGGGTAGCGGATCGCCAGCCGCACCCCCCGCAAGCCGAGCATCGGGTTCGCCTCGTGCAGCGCTTGAACCCGCCGGAGGAGGTCCTCGTCGTTGCGCAGCCGGCCGAGGATCGCGTCGACTTCGTCGAGTGAGCCGGCCGCCGAGAGACGGATCTTGCCGTCGGTGATCCTTTTCGTCAGCTCCTCATACGTGGGCAGGAACTCGTGCAGCGGTGGGTCGACGAGCCGGATAATGACGGGCAGGCCATCCATCGCCTGGAAGAGGCCCAGGAAATCCGCCCGCTGCAGCGGCTCCAGCTCTTCGAGGGCCTCCCGGCGTTCGGTGACCGAGTCGGTCATGATCATCCGCCGCATGACTGGCAGCCGCTCAGACTGGAAGAACATGTGCTCGGTGCGGCACAGGCCGATGCCCTCCGCGCCGTACTCCCGGGCCCGCTGTGCGTCCTGCGGGTAGTCGGCGTTCGCGCGTACGCCCAGGCGCCGATATTCGTCGGCCCAGGAGAGCAGTGTGGCAAGCCAAGTGTCGGTGATGTCCGGCACGAACGTCTCGAGCTGCCCGAGGAACACCTCGCCGGTGCTGCCGTCCAGCGACACCCAGTCGCCTTCCTCGATGGCCAGATCACCGACGGCGGCCCGGTGGCCGACCAGGTCGACCTCGAGGGCGCTGACCCCGACGACGGCCGGCTTGCCGAACTGGCGCGCCACCAGGGCGGCGTGGCTTGTCCGGCCGCCGCGGGTAGTGAGGATGCCCTCCGAGGCGAGCATGCCGTGGACGTCGTCGGGCTTCGTCTCGGGCCGGATCAGGATGACCTTGTGCCCGTCACCGGCCAGCCGCTCGGCCATGTCCGGATCGAACGCGGCCACGCCGACGGCCACACCAGGGGACACGTTCAGGCCGGTGGCAATCAGTCGTCCTTCATCGGCCGCCTGCTTGCGGGCGGCGGCGGCAAGCTGTGGGTGGAGGAAGAAGTCGATCTGGCTCGGGGTGACCCGCCGCAATGCGTCCCGCTGCGTGATGAGGCCCTCGTTGGCGAGGTCCACCGCAATGCGGACAGCGGCCTGGGCGGTCCGCTTGCCGTCCCGGGTCTGCAGCAGCCAGAGCTTGCCGTCCTCGATGGTGAACTCGATGTCCTGCATGTCGCGATAGTGGGCTTCGAGCGCGGTGGCCATCTGCTGTAGCTCGGCGTGGGCCTCGGGCATCACTTCGGCGAGGGTCTCCAGCGGACGGGTGGCACGGGTGCCGGACACGACGTCCTCGCCCTGGGCGTTGATGAGGTAATCGCCCTCCAGGCCCGGCTGGCCCGTCGCTCCGCTGCGCGTCATGGTCACCCCAGTCGCCGAGTGCTCGCCCAGGTTGCCGAACACCATCGCCTGGACATTGACCGCCGTACCGAGGTCATGGGGGATGCCGGCGGCGTTGCGATAGTCGACCGCGCGCTTGCCGTTCCAGGACGCGAACACCGCTTCGACGGCCATCCGCAGCTGCTCGGTGGGGTCGGTCGGGAACTGCACCGCGATATCGCGGAAGCGGGCGACGACCGAGCGGAGGTCATCGACGGTAAGGTCGGCATCGCTGCTGACGCGGCGCGCGGCGCGAGCGCTCGCCAGCACGTGCTCGAACAGCTCGTCCCGCAGCCCGAGGACGACGGTGCCGAACATCTGGATGAGCCTGCGGTAGGAATCGAAGACGAAGTGCGCATCGCCGGTGAGGGCCACCAGGCCTTTGGCGGTGTCGTCGTTAAGCCCGATGTTCAAGACCGTGTCCATCATCCCGGGCATCGAAAACTTCGCGCCCGATCTACAAGACACCAGCAGCGGCCTGGTGGGGTCGCCGAACCGCTTGTCGAGGACTTGCTCGACGTCGTGCAGGGATGACAGCACCAGCTTCCACACCTCGGCCGGCATGGTGTTGTCGTCGGCCAGGTAGCGCAGGCAGGCTTGGGTCGTAACCGTGAAGCCCGGCGGTACGGGAATCCCCAGCCGGGTCATCTCGGCCAGGTTCGCGCCCTTGCCGCCCAGCAGGCCACGGACGGCGTCCCAGCCGCCCTCAAGCTCCTTTTCGACCTCATCCAGCTGGTCGAACCGATACACCCAGGCCATTGACATTGTCATTTCCTTCCACTGATGGCACGCCAATAGGCCCCGGTTTCGACCTTAAGAGAAGGCGGCTGGATCAAGCCAGAGTCACCAGTCCCGAAATGGCATTGGGCCCGCCGCGGTCCTGAGGACGATCGGGGTCGGAAGGCCTACCGGGTCTGGGCCCTCCGACCTTGAAGGTCGGGTGTGGGTCTGAGAAGCTCCCTTCTAGACCGACTGCTGCCTCGTCGCTTCCGGCATCGGTGATTGTCGGATCCAAGGCTCGCGGCCGGTTGTCATACCCAACAATCTCAGGTGGCATTGAGTCATGACCGGTACAAGCTTCACCTCCGAATCCGTCCGCCACGCGGTCGAGCTGGCCGGGTGTGCGCCGTCGATCCACAATAGCCAGCCTTGGGTCTTCGTCCTCTCCGAGCAGCGCATCGACTTGTACGCGGACCGCCGGCGATGGCTTCCGGCCACCGATGCCGACGGGCGAGACCTGATGCTCAGCTGCGGCGCGGCGCTCCATCACCTCCCCGGCGATCGGCGGTGATGGGCCCGATCCAGCCGGATGATCTCAGCCAACAGATGCGCATCGGCGGCATCCGACTTCGCGCCAGAAGGGGAATGCCGCTCCCGGTAGCGGGCCGCCTGCATCGGATTGATCGCATACACCACATAGCCGGCCGCCAGCAGGGCATGCACCCACGGTCCTCGCTCGGTCTCGATCCCGACCAACACCTGATCGGGCTCACCGGCCGGATCCAGATGCTCTGCCACCAGCTCGTGCAACACCGTGATCCCCGCCAACCCCTCCGACAGCCGTTTGCGCATCAGCACCTGGCCGACATCGTCGACCATCTCGATGTCATGGTGGGCCTCGGACCAGTCATCGCCGATGAACAACAACTTCTGCCCTCCTCGCTCATGATCAACACCATCGAGCCTCGAGAAGGCCTGCCACGACCGAATGGATCAGTGCTCACCGGCACGACATCCCACCAGCACTCCCGGCCTCCTCACCACCTGCCGGGGCACGATCTAGTCATAGACCTCAAGAGTCTGGCGAAATGCAGTGCTCACCGGCAGCCGGCTCGGACAACAGCATCCAGCACGAGATACCCGGACGAGCTCGCTCGCAACGACCATATGGACCCGCATGCCGCCAGCGTCCTACTCCAGGGGCTCGAGGCGACCGGGCTGATCGAGTGCGACGACAGCGTGTTCCGTGCGGCTGTACCCATCTCGCCGTGCTCGGTGTGCTGATCACGAACGCGGACGCGCTCGTGGAGGCGGTGCGCTCCGGGCGGGCGCCATTGCTGCGCGCCACGGAGCAGTCCGGCCACCGCATCGGCAGCCTTGCCTAGCAAGCTGGCCAGGAAAGCAACCGTGTGGGGATAGATCTCGTTGGCATCCTGGCTACGACCCGGGCTGCTGTCGCTTCGTCCAAATGTGCAGAGCAGTTCGAGTTCCCGGCCGGTGATGCCTTCGAGGTCTCACTTCCGCTCGCCCACTACGACCTGGTGCTGCTCCGCAACCTTTGCCACCTCTTCGAGGGGAAGCAAACCGACGAGTGTTTCGCCGGCTGCGGCCAACGATCCGGAGCGGTGGACGGTTGGCGGTCATTGATGTGCTGCCGTCCAATGACCCGAGAATCCGGCGATCGATCCAGCTCTGCGCCGCGGGATTACTCACCCGGACCAGCAGTGGCGTGGTAAATGGCTTGCGGGCGTATCGAGCATGGCTGACGCAGGCCGGATTCAATGTTGAGGAACGTTAGCCAGACCCCGCCGATCTCCGTCGTCATGGCTGCGGTCTAGGGGGTTGGCTCAAGAGGATCCTGACCGCTCTGACCAAACGCACCGAGAACGGAGGCGGATCAGGGTCTACTTCATGTGGTGGTTCCCGGTCGGGCGGTTCTTCCAAGATCGGCCCGAGAGCCTCGGCGTCGAGGTTCATCGGGATTCTCCAGGGTAACGGCTGTGAGGGTCGGCCGGCCATGGATCGTGCATGCGAATGGTTCAGCGGCCCATCCAGCCTCCTCCCGGTCACTCCGGTTGGCTGTTCGACCA
>JBKOZG010000239.1:0-5577 GCA_046725775.1 Actinomycetota bacterium
GGCGGGCGAATCCGCTACCAGCGCCGGTGTGAGGTATGCGGCAAGGCGGTCGAGTACGCCAATATCGATAAGGCGTACGCGGAAGGCAAGACCACCGTCGTGCTCACCGATGAGGACCTCAAGTCGCTGCCGGAGGAGCGCAGCCATGAGATCGAGGTCGTCGAGTTCGTGCCGTCCGAGCAGATCGATGAGATCAGGTTCGACCGGAGCTACTTCGTGGAGCCGGAGAAGCCTGCTACCAAGGCGTACGCACTGCTCCGGCGAGCCCTGGAGGAGACCGATCGCACGGCGATCGTGCAGTTCTCACTGCGCCAGAAGACCCGGCTCGGAGCACTGAGATCCCGTGGCAAGGTGTTGATGCTCCAGTCGCTGCTGTGGGACGACGAGGTGCGCGAGGCTGATTTCCCGAATGTGAAAGACGACGTCAAGGTGTCGCCTCAGGAGCTCAAGATGGCATCGTCGTTGATCGACAACATGTCCGCCAACTTCGCGCCCGACAAGTTCAGCGACGAGTACCAAGATCAGTTACGGCAACTGATCGCAGCCAAGCTCGAGCAGGGCGACGCCTTGGACACCGCCGCCACCTTCGGTGAGAAGGGTGAAGAGCCGGCAGATCGTGGCGAGGTGGTCGATCTGATGGAGGCACTGCGCCGCAGCGTTGAGCAGAACCGCGCCGCCAGGAAGACGGCGCAAACCAAGCCCTCGGCGAGGCAGGCGACTGCCAAGAAGGTCTCAGCTAAGAAGGCAGCAGCTGAGAAGGCCCCGGCCAAGAAAGGAGGGGCGAAGAAGGCGACGACAGCGAAGTCAGCGAAAAAGGCCAGTTGATCTGGCCTACTCGGGAGGAACAATGAGGAGGAACACATGGGTATCGGAGCTGGCATTGTCTTGATCGTGATTGGAGCGATCCTGCTCTTTGCACTCAACATCGACATGCCGTTTGTGTCAGACGACACGCTAGGCATCATCTTCATCGTGGCTGGGGCGTTGGCGCTGATCTTGGCGCTGATAATGCAGGCGCAGCGCAGTCGGACCAAGCACGTGGAAGAGAATCGCTTCGACGGTTCTCCGCCACGCCTCTGACTGGCCCCTCAACTCTGCGAGCGTCGGGCAGATAGCGCCCTCAAGGCGCGATCGGGCGCGAGCAGGAGAGGCTGAAACTGCGTCCTCGGCTGCACACTCAGCCGGGGACGCAGACTGTCAGTGCACTAGGGCGCACTTCGGCGCGCAGCGTGCGGCAATCGCCGATGACGTCACCATCGAGCTGATAGGGGTCGGGGTGACGCAGACGCAGTTCGACCTGAGTGGCCCGCCATTGGTCGACGCGATCATCGGTACGGGGGCGCCTGGTGACCAATCGGAGAAACGTGCGTAGCCAATGGGAGAGGCGATGCGGCGACGCTACGTACACATCAAGCCGGCCGTCGTCAGGCCGGGCACCTGGGATCAGCGTAAGATTCCCGGCGAGCTTGCCGACATTGCCAATCGCACAGATCATCGCGTGCCGTCGATACGGACGATGATCATCAAGGGTGATCCGCATGTCGATCGGGGTACGCCCGAGCGCCTTCGCGGCCGCGATGAAGTATGCTCCGGCACCGATGGCATCCTTGAGGTCCGGGCTGGTCTCGTCCATGATCATCGCATCAACTCCCAGGCCGGCGATGACCGCGAAGTGCTCGCCCGGCACACCGTCAACAGTGAGCTTGATCAAATCAATGTCTAGGGTGTGCTCGCCGAACGCGACCTTCAACGCGTCAAGCTCAGACAATGGAATCTCCAGGTTGCGGGCCAGCAGATTTCCAGTGCCGACAGGCACCACTGCCATCGGGATCCCCGATTGCGCCAGTCTGTCCGCAACGATCCGTACTGTTCCATCGCCCCCGACGACGATGACACGATCTGGGTTCTCGGAAACTACGTCGGCCGTGATGGCCTGGCCAGGATTGTCTGCAGGGGTCGCCAGCCAGATTGGGTCGCTCCAGCCCGTTTCTCCTGCGCGCCGAGCGACCGCATCACGGAGATCATCGGACACCTTGATCGGGTTGTAGATCACCGCGTAGCGACGCCCCGAACGCTCATTCACAGCTTGGCTCCTCTCGCCTGGATATGGCTTGCCACTGTGCCATCACAATCGCAATATCCCAATCGGACTAGGGATATTGAGCCGGCCAGCTCAAGCCTGTCGCGACAGCCGCAAACCAGCGTGCGAAAGCGGCCGAGACGCGGTCCGGCCTCTCGCGGGGGTGATCAGCATGCAATCTACGATGATGCTGATCGCGTGATGACGGCGTCGAGTCACGGGCGTCCCTGGTCTTCCGGTAAGCTTTTTGCGCTCAGCGGAGAGATCTTGTTCTTGGGGGAGATCCGATGTCGGTAAGGGATGCTGCGACCGTGTTCTCGGTTGACCACGACGCCCAGGCCTCACTCATCCACATGCGAGCCCAGGGCGTCAGCCTACTGGTGCAGCTAAAGCCAACCGGCTTGCCGGTGATCTTGCACTGGGGTGCTGATCTTGGCGATCTTGACGGTTTGTCGGCCGCAGCACTGCTTGCTGCATTCGGTCCGAGCGGTCTCGACCCGCTGCCGTCGATGATGTCGTCGCTGATACCAGAAGCCTCCGCGGCCTGGAGCTCGCGCGCAGCCTTGTCCGGATCCCACGACGGCCACATATCCGCAGCGTCGTTTACCGTTAGCCGTTCTCAACTGATCAGCAAGACCCCGGTACAGCCAGGCCTGACTGAGGTCGGCGCCGATACCGTGATCGTCGAAGCGGAGGATCCGGGCAACCGCCTAACCTTGGACCTCGCGCTGCAGCTCACTGGCAACGGACTGGTCCGCTGTCGTGCCGGTGTCACCAACAAGAATGCCGCAGACTACCGGCTGGAGGGTTTGGAGCTCTTCCTGCCAGTCAGCGACCTGGCTACCCATCGTGTCGAGTTCGACGGACCGGCGCTCTCGACAGTTCCATTGCGATCAGGCTCTTGGTCTGTTGATCATCGGGGGTTCGACGACCGACCAGCCTACGTCGCTTTGGCGGTGGCCGGAACGGGATTTCGCAGCGGTCAGGTCTGGCAGACGCATGTGGCTTTCAGTGGCCCAGTCCAGCACCGGGCTGAGCGAACGATCTATGGCAGGACCTATCTCGGTGGTGGAGAGCTCTTGCAGACGGGTGAAATCGTGCTCGGTATCGGGGAGGCGTACCACTCCCCGTGGGTGGTCTGGTCCTGGGGTGACGGGCTGGATGCTGCGGCGGCCCGTCTGCACCGACACGTTCGGTCGGAGGCGCGACATGACAAGCGGGTGATCTTCAACGCCGCCGCACCTGTTTTCGCTGACCACGACCGGCAGGCGATGCTCGCCCTCGCCGAGTACGCCGCAGCCGTCGGTGTCGAGACGTTCCTGCTTGACCTCGGGTGGTGCTCGCGCGCCGGCCTGGACCCGTACGCTGACAGCGCCGGCCTGACCGAGACGGGATCGTCGGCCGATCTCGATGGGCTGCTCACACGGATCCGTAGCTTGGATCTTGAGGTCGGGCTGGCGATCGAACTTGAGCTGGTCGAGGCGGACCCCGCCATTGTCCGCGACCATCCGGACTGGCTGCTGACTGTCGAACGCGATGGGGTGACTCGGCAGGTGTTGGATCTGTCGGCACGGCCTGCGATGGTCCACGTGTGGGAGAGGCTTACCAAGCTGCTCGACCGACACCATGTGTCATTGCTGAGCTGGTCGCTTCCTCAAGGTGCGCACCGGCCGGGTGCTACCGCAACTCAGCACAGCAGCACGCTTGCGGCATACCGTCTGCTCGATGCGTTGGATGAGCGCTACCCGCACCTGACGATCCAGACAACCAATCTTGACTTGGCGATGACGACCAGGGCGGTTGGAGCCTATTTGTCGCCGGACTCGACGGTACGGCACGCCGACTTTGCCGGACTTGTGCAGCTGCTACCTCCGGGACTGGTTTGGCAGCCGGCACTCGACGAGCCTGACGACGCAACCTCGTCGGCGTATCGAGCGATCTCTGCATTCTTCGCACGGCTCGGTCTGGGGATCGATCTCAGAAAGCAGGCTCCCGGAAACCTGCGCTCCATCCACCGATGGCTTTCGCTGTACAAGAGGTTCCGATCGTTGCTGCACTCCGGCACGACTGTCCGGTCAGACGAGAGTGATCGAGGTTTTGTGGCCCACGGCGTGGTGGCCGGTGATCGCGACGAGGCGTTGTTTGCGCTGGTTTGGCTAGAGCGGGCGCTCGCAAGCCGACGAGTACGCATCGATGGACTTGACCCGGCGACGTTCTACCGGATCGAGGTTATTGCCCGCCCCGGCGAGGTTCAGACCGTCACACCGGCGTGGGCGTCAGGTGCTCCAGTGCTTACCGGCCAGGCTCTCGGCGCGGCCGGTATCCCGCTGCCGCCGGCCCGTCGCGGCTCGGCGCTCCTGCTCCACCTCCGGTCAGTGGGCTAGGCCTTACTCAGCGAGGGCCTGGTCTGCAGCGGTTGCCACCTGCTCGGCCGAAACGGCGGCCTGGCGCAGTTCTTGATAATGCTTCCTCGCGGCTCGCGCTGCTTCACGAGCCTCTCGCTCAGCGACTTCCCCCTGGCGCAGCTGGCTGCGCAACGTCTCGACCTGGTCGGCCAGCTCATCCGCGCGCTGGGTAGCTGTCTCAGCCGTCGCCTCCGCTGTCTCCGCGGCCTTACGCGCGGCGGCTGCCCGCTCCCGGGCCTCCTTCGCCGCCTTTTCGGCTTCGCGACGCTGCTTCGGGTCAGGTGGGGGTCCCGGCTCTGCCGGAACCGGCTTCGTCGGCTGGCTGGGCGCCTTCGTTGGGAGCGACGCCCCAAGAGCGGAAGCCAAGTCAGTAGGTCCGAACCCGCCGAAGGTGACGGCTTGCGTCAGCCGCCCAGCCCGTAGCAGGTCAGCGATCTCCGGGTCACCTAGCGCTGTCTGCAGCGTTTGGCCGACCTCCTGTTTCGCTCCCTCCGGCGCGCTGTAGCCATGTTCGCCGCCCAGCTCGACCGCTCGGCGTGCCAGCGCGTCAACTGTCTTGCGACGCTCCGCGGAGAGCTGGCGCAGCTCATCTCCCGCCATTCGCTGCTGGGCATCTTGCAGGGCGCTCCCTAGTTCGAGGAGTGCGTTCACCGCCGTCGGTTCCTGGCGGGCGAGCAGATTGATCAGCCAGGCACTGCGGGTGGGTCGCCGGAGTCGGCCGATCTCGGTCGCGAGCTGGCGGTCTCGCGCCTGGCGGGCCTCGGCAACGAACTGTTGCCGCCGCTCGATGAAGTCATCGGGCGAGAGGGCGTAGAGCTCGTTGGCTGCAGTCTCTAGATCCACGGCGCCGCGCTAAACAGATCAGCCCCACGGTGCGGGTGCGAAGTTGATCGTTGTGTTGTCGATCAACCGCGTTCCGCCGACCCGAGCCGCAACGACGAAGGTGGCAAGCCCAACATGATCATCCGGCAGCTCAGCGAAGGTGGACGGATTGACGATTGTGGCGTAATCGAGCTCAAAGCACGGTTCCGCCTGAGCCCGATCCAAGACCTCGTATGCCGCCGCGCGGGCCGATCGGACTGACCCTTGGGT
>JBKOZG010000138.1:0-6066 GCA_046725775.1 Actinomycetota bacterium
GAACCACGTTGATGGGCGGCTCGCGTTCGAGCCGTGCTGCTGTTGGGAGCTTTGGCCGGAGTCACAGGGAGCGGCGCGCACTAAAGGTCGCTGATCTCACCCGTGTCAAGATCAACCAGCCCCAGCCGCGGACGCCGACGACCTCTAGCCTCGGTAGCTCTCAAAGAACCGACGTCCCCTGCATAGTGCTCCTCCCGGGTGCGTCGGTTGATCTCAGCCGTGTATCGGGTATGGCGACCTTTCGCCGGCCAGGCCTGGTGGCCGTCCTCGCAATGGTTCCGCAGCCGTGACTTCATCCGTTCGGTGAAGGCCGGCAGGCAGTAGCGGTGCCATTCCTCCAAGGCGTCACTGGTGAAGGCGTGGCCGGCGCGGCGGCGTTGATCGGCCAGCACCGCGATCTCGTGCACCAGGTGTGGATGCTGCGGCCAACAGGCGGGAATGGTGTCGGTAGCCTCCCAGACGTACTCGGTGACCAGCCACTCGACAACCGCGTCCAACCATAACCACAACTGCTGCCGCAGCTGCGAGGTATGGCAGCTCGCCGGCTCCCACGGTCGGGGCAGCAACCGCGCATCACCCAAAGCCCGGATCTGCTCCGGGCTACCGGCCGCGGCACGATCAAGTTCCCGGTACGCCAACGCCACCAACCTGCCGGGCGCCGGGAAAGGCTGCACCAACCCCAGGTTTGCGGGACTCCCGGTCACCGGTAGGGTCCCGGCCCGGCGGCGATTCCGCGGCGTCGCGCCTCAACCAGTGCTGCGGTGGCCCGGGCCTCCGCAGTCAAAGCGGCGCTGTGTCGCTCGGCCAGCTCGGCGCGGAGATGTTGCTGGGCCGCGAGCAGCTGAGCGCCTGACCTTGCGTCGATGCAGCGGGACAGCCGGGCGATGATCGGTTTGCCGTTCTCGGCGATCACCAGCGCGCGTCGTTCCGGCAGCCGGCGGATCTCTTCGGTGCGGATGATCGCAATGTCTTCTCCGGAAACGGTGCGGCCGGCCATGGCGCCGGTCTGCCAATTCGTCCGAGAAACCCGGGTCTGGCCGACCAGGTCGGAGATCTCCTGGTTGAACGCGCCATCCTTGGAGCCACCAAACATCACCAACACATTGGTCAGGCCGAACAACGCCCGCGCTTCCGGCTCCCCGAAGACCGCGGCCAGCTGCCGCCACGTCTGCGCCGCATATATAAAGGACACACCGAGCGCGCGTTCGTTGGCCATCCGGGTCCGCAGCGTCGGCAGTGGCGCCGTCGACGGCAACTCATCCAAACAGGCCAGCATTGGTGGGCACAACCGGCCCCACCCAGACCTGCTCGCAAGCATCAACGCGGTGTCCAACACATGCTCGGCGACCGCGGTCATCAACGGCGAAGCGGAGGCGTACGGATCCTCCCGGCCCAACAGATAGATGGTGCCGCCGCGGCGGATGAGATCAGCCACGTCGGTAGCGGGGCGACTGCGACTAGGGACGCAGCGGCGCCGGATGTCGTGTTGGAAGAACAGGCTCATTGCCTGTTGCACCGTTGTGATGGTGTTGCCGGCCGTCCGGTCATCGCCGTGTAGCGCACCTTGCAGCAATCCGTGCCAATAGGGGGCGGCTTGCGGGTGCTCGCGGAGAATCTCGCCGAGGCATTCCTCGAACGACTGGTCCCTGAAGACGCTGCGAAGCGCAATTCCTAGGGAGTCGACGGTTTCGACGGCTGTGATGGCAAACGTACGTGAATAAACCCATACGAGGAGTCCACGTGTCGCCACAGTCTCCACTACCGGTTGGTAAGGCCTGGATCGCGGTCGCACGGTGCGTGGTTACGACGGCCCGGCTCCTCGCCGGCAGGCGGATCCACATGCCTCGGACGCATGTGGGCAACCAGCTGTATTTCACCGACGGTACGTCAGCAAGGGTCTATCGCGAGACCGTCGTCGATCCCCCACCGACGGTGGAGCCGGCAGTGCTGGTGGTCGCGTTCCGGCTGCGCGGTGTTCGAGGCAGGGGCCATGCCCTGTTCCGGGAGAGCATGCTCAACACCCCACTTTTCGTCGGGTTCGATGGGTTCGTCTCGAAGTTGTGGTTGGCCCACGACGACCGGGGAACCTATCGCGGACTGTACGAGTGGGACGGCGCCGGGCTGGCCGAGGCGTACGCGCGGTCGCTCTGGCGAGTCCTGGCCCTAGTCAGCGTCCGCGGGTCGATCCGCTACCACATCATCGCCGGGTTGCATCGCGATGATCTGTTGCCGCACCCGTCGATAATCGGCGCTGAAGGGCGAGACGACTGGTGGCGGTTGATCAGTGGGGGACGGGAGATAGGCGCCGACATTGCCGAACACGCGCGTTGAGCAACCGGTCACAGCCAGCGAGGCGGAGACCACGCTCGCAGACGGGCGCCGGTACCAGACCCGGCCGTTCCTGAAGATTCGCAGGGGATACACCGACATTCTTGCGGCCACGAAGCGAAAGAACATCATCCACGGTCTGGTGGAAGTCGACGTCACGAATGCCCAGCGGCTGCTGCGGGAACGCGATGCGGCCGGTGAGGACTTGTCCTTCACCGCCTTCCTCATTCATACCGTCGCCCGGGTGGTGGATGAGGACCGCATCATGCATGCCTACCGGCGCGGTAGCCGGTTGATCTTGTTCGATGACGTGGACGTCAACACCCAGATTGTGGCGGCCGTCGGCGGGCAGCGGATCGTGCAGTCGTTGCTGATCCGCTCGGCCAACCACAAAAGCGTCGAACAGATCACGAGCGAAATCCGGGCCGGGCAGCGTCAGGATCAGCCGTTGCAGCGGCGGTACCGGGCTGCGCTAGCGTTCCTCAGCCTGCCTCGACCGGTCCGCGCCTTGGTATGGCGCTTCGCACTGGGCAGCCCGGAATGGTTCAAGCGGCTCGGGGGCACGGTCGGCGTCAGCTCAGTCGGGATGTTCGGCCCGGCGGGTGGTTGGGGCATCCCGATCGCCCCGCCGACCTTGATGATCACCGTGGGAGGTATCGCCACGAAGCCGCGCTACATTCACGGCGCGCTGCAGGCCCGCGAGCTTCTCGACCTGACCATCTCTGTCGACCACGAGGTCGTCGACGGCGCCGCCGCGGCGCGGTTCGCACGACGGCTGGCCGAGTTGGTTGAGCAGGCCGACGGGCTGTCAGCGTCAGATAGCGGAGACAACACGCGGCAGCATCCAATGAGCCGCTGAGGTCGTGACCGACAGCCCCTCGAACGCCTGCTGGGATCGATAGCGCTCTTCTGGACAGCGCCGCTGACCAGGTGGGTGACACTTGACGTGGGAGGTCCCCATGTCTCTGCGCCGATCGGTGTTGCCGCTTGCCCTGATCGCCGGACTCTTAGCGAGCGGTTGCGCCGCGGATCAGCCGGAGGAGACCCAGCCGTCTCCTGTGCAGGCGTACGACGTGGCGGACGGATCCCGCCCGCACGATGTCGCGCCGGCAAATGACGGCGGGGTGTGGTTCACCGGTCAGCGGGCAGAGTTCCTTGGCCATTTCAATCCGTCGACGCAAGCCGTGAAACAGGTGCCGCTCGGAGAAGGTTCGGCACCGCATGGCGTGATCGTCGGTCCGGACGGTGCGGCGTGGGTGACCGACGGCGGCCTGAATTCCATCGTCCGCGTCGACGCGTCGACCCATGAGGTGCGCAGCTATAGGCTGCCAGCCGGTCGAGAGGGCGCAAACCTCAACACCGCGACGTTCGACCGCGACGGGGTGCTGTGGTTCACCGGTCAGGCGGGTGTGTACGGGCAGCTCGATCCGGAGACCGGAAGTATGACGGTGTACGACGCTCCGGGTGGCGCCGGGCCGTACGGCATTGCCACGACACCCCGCGGGGAGGTCTACTACGCCTCGCTAGCGGCCAACTACGTAGGCCGCATCGACACTGCGACCGGCAAGGCGACTGTGCTCGAACCCCCTACGCCACAGCACGGCGCCCGCCGCGTCTGGTCGGACAGCACTGGACGCATCTGGGTGAGTGAGTGGAACGCCGGCCAACTGGGGGTCTTCGATCCGGCGACCGAGACGTGGCGGGAGTGGCGGCTGCCCGGTCCTAACCCGGAGGCGTACGCGGTATATGTCGATGATCATGATCAGGTGTGGGTCAGCGACTTCGGCGCAAACGCGCTGGTGCGGAGCACCCCACCCGGCGTCGCGGCCATCGAAGGTGAACGGACCGCCGAGTGCCCAGGTGCCGACGCCGACAGCCGACACCTGACGCCCGCCCGCCCCCACTGAACGAGTATCGACAGTGGTTGTGATAGCTACTCCTGGTCAGTTGGTGGTTCAGCGGTCAAAGTGTCCGGCTGTGGTAGATGCCCCTGCGGCCGCGGCCAACCCGGAGGGGGCGGTGGCGGCTCGGTGCCGTCCTCTGCAGCCTGGTAGGCGGCGATCTTCCAGTCGATCACTGCCAGGTCGTCCCTGAGCTGAGCGAGCTGCGCCAGCACCCCGCGACGGTGAGCTCGCAGTAGGTCCAGCCGTCCCGCACGTTCGGTGTCGGCTCGACCGCACTAGGTCGACGAAGTGGCGTACGTCCCCCACCGGCATGCCCGGTCGCCGCAACCGCAGCAGCACGTCCAGCAGTCCCAAGGTGTCCCGATCGAAGATGCGACGCCCGCCGGTGTCGCGGTGGACTGCGCCGAGCAGCCCCGCCCGGTCGTAGTAGCGCAGGGTGTCGATCGACAGACCCGAGAGTCGCGCCACGTCACCGATCAGTAGGTCGGCGTCGTCGTGGCCAGTCAGCTCCGGAATTGCCGCGGAGGTGTTCATAGGAAGAGCCTGCAACCTGGAGTCCACTCCAGGTCAAGCACGGCTAGACGGTTGTCCAGGCCGAGTCGTGCGCGGCGCTCTCTTCGACTGCGCCGAGCACCCGCTGGACCCGCAGGCCGTCGTCAAAGGACGGTTCCGGCTGGCGGTTCTCGACGATCGCGGTGAGCAGGTCGACGACCTGGTGGGTGAAGCCGTGCTCGTAGCCCAGCCCGTGGCCCGGCGGCCACCACGCGCTGAGGTACGGGTGCTCCGGCTCGGTTACCAGGATTCGCCGGAAGCCTTGCTCCTCGACCTGCTCGGTGCCGTCGAAGAACCGCAGCAGGTTGTTCTCCTCGAAGTCGAACGCCAGCGAGCCGTCAGTGCCGTTGATCTCGATCCGCAACGCGTTCTTGCGGCCGAGGGCGAACCGGGTGGCCTCGAACACCCCCGTGGCCCCGCGGGCGAACCGGGCGGTGAACAGGGCGGCGTCGTCCACTGTGACATCGCCACGCGGCGCGTCCGCAGCGGAGTCCCCGTGACCGCCCAGGCCCGAGCGCTCGCCGCTCAGAGGCCGGGACTTCACGAACGTCTCCAGGATCGCGGAGACTCCGGTGATCTCTTGGCCAGTCAACCATTGGGCGGTGTCGACCAAGTGGGCGCCGAGGTCGCCCAGCGCGCCGGACCCAGACTTCGACTTGTCCAGCCGCCAGGTCATCGGGGCGTCGGGATCGGCCAACCAGTCCTGCAGGTATTGCGCCCGCACCTGGCGGACGGTCCCGATCCGGCCTGCCTCAAGCAGCCGGTGGGCAAGGGCCAGGGCCGGGGTCCGGCGGTAGGTAAAGCCGCACATGGCCGAGACCCCGTGCTCGGCTGCTGCGCTGGCTGCCGCCGCCATCTGCTCTGCCTCCTGGACGGTGTTCGCCAGCGGCTTCTCGCAGAGCACGTGCTTGCCGGCCTGCAGGGCGGCGATCGCGATCTCGGCGTGGCTGTCGCCTGGAGTGCAGATGTCGATCAGGTCGATTTCGTCGCGTTCAATCATGCGCCGCCAGTCGGTCTCGGTCGAGGCGAAGCCGAGCCGCTCGGCCGCCGCGCTCACCGCCTCCGGGTTGCGGCCGGCGACCGCGGTCAGCTCGGGGGTGAGCGGCAGGTCGAAGAACCGGTGGGCGTTGCGCCAGGCATGGGCGTGAACGGCGCCCATGAACGCGTACCCAACCATGCCGACACGCAGGACCTTCGGACTCATCTGAGCTCTCCCTTCAGCTGGGGGGCCGGGACGGCCCGGCCAGGGTTGCCGATCACCTCACGCACCGAAGCCCAGGAG